>NZ_JBSGEQ010000013.1:0-230761 GCF_053602975.1 Nocardia sp. NPDC004278 | reverse complement strand
CCCTTGTCCACGCTGTGGTCGAAGTACACACCCGGCGAACGCACCAGCTGCGACACCACGACGCGCTCGGTGCCGTTGATGATGAACGTGCCCTTTTCGGTCATCATCGGGAAATCACCCATGAAGACCGTCTGGCTCTTGATCTCACCGGTGTTGTTATTGATGAACTCAGCGGTCACGAACAACGGCGCCGCGTAGGTCATATCCTTGTCTTTGCACTCGTCGACGGAGGCCTTGACCTCCTCGAAACGAGGATCCGAGAAAGACAGGGACATCGACCCGGAGAAGTCCTCGATCGGCGAGATCTCCTCGAGAATTTCCTCCAGTCCGCCGGTCGGGATCTGCTCGCCACGAGCGGTGGCGCTGGCCTTCCATTCGGAGGTACCGATCAACCATGCGAACGAATCGATTTGCACATCCAGCAGGCCGGGCACTTCGAGCGGTTCCCGGATCTTGGCGAAGGATATCCGCTTCGGCGCGCCGGGCACACCGGCAACTACCTGGTCTTTGTCGGCGACCGTCCGGCTCGATACTGACAAGGTGCGTCCTTCCCCTCACGCGGATCGCGGCACCCCGCGATCACCGCTTGTCCACTGACGAATTTCGCCCCGGATGCGCACCCGAACGAAACTCGCGCACCACACGAGGAAACACCACCCGCAACGGATGATGTTTACAACGATTGGTTCATGAGGTGGACGGGAGGTAACCAGCGCAACGTCCAAAATTACACTCGTACCCACTGAATGTCGAGTGCGAAATCAAAACTTCTCGGCCCATGCCAAAACCCCGCCGAATTACTTCCCATTTATAGAATAACTCCGCCATCCCGTTCGAGTCAAGTCTCGCCACACATTTCGAACCAATTCGAAAGCCCAACTGCCGATCCAGGTTTCGAGCTCCGCGGACCGGAACACGAGCGCAAGCGTCTCCCGGTGCGATCCGATGACGGTTCGGATCGCGGGGTCAGCCGATGGGCCGGTCCGTCGGCAGGTTGATGAAGCTCGGGACGTCCGGATCGAGTCGCAGGTATTGCGTTTTGAATTCGGTGGCATTGAGCATCGGCCGGAAAGCCAAGGCCTTCGGCGGGTTCGCGGCGAAGATGTCCACGCGCAGCCGGTGCTCGGCTTCCAGCACGGCCTGGGTCGGGATGACCGCGATATCCAGTGTGACCGGCCTTCCGGGCTCGACGGGCAGCAGACTGTCCAGGGTGATCGGATTGAACGGCGCGGTGTAATCGCCGTTCGCCGAGCGCACACTCTTGGCCTCGTCCACCGCGCGCAACGATGCGGTGAGCTGTCCGGTGCTCAGCACCGTCGAGGTGCCATCGGGGGCGACGTCGTTCACGGTGACGCTCCAATATCCGTCGGTCGCATCATGAATCGCATTGAGATGCACATTGATCGGACCGGAGATCACCGTCGGTTCGGTCATCGCCTTGCTGGTGAAGGTCAGCGCATTGCTCTCGGCGACCCGGGAGTCCTTGGCGCAGACATCGAAGGGCGAGAAGATTCCGGCCGACCCCTGGGCGGCATCGCGCGAGCATACGGTGGACAGGCCGGGCGCCACCTGCAACTCGAGCCGATCGCGCGGCTTCGTCCCCACCAGTGATCCGTCGTGCACCGCATGGTCGGCGGTATCGCTCGACGCCGGGGACAGATAGACACGGCGATGGGTGACACCGGCTTCCGGGAATGTCCTCATGGTCTTCCAGCCCGAACCCTGCTCCCACAGCGTGACCGGCCCGAAGTCGTCGAGACCGCTATCGATGCCCTTGAGCCACTTGTCGAACCACACCCGCTGCAGCACATCCAGCCGCGGCGGGGCACCGGGCGCACCCGTGCCCGCACCCGGATTCGCATGGTAGGTATCGCCGACCACCAACTGCTTCTTCGACGCGGGCAGCGGGATCGCGTTGTAGAGTTTGGCCGCGCTATTGGCGAAGATATCGTGCCAGCCGCCATATACGAAGGTGGGCACCGTAATTCGTTCCGGATGCCCCAGAATCCCCTGCCGGAAATCACTGTGCTCGTCGAGTGCGGCGGCCAGCGCCGTCGGCATCCGGTCCAGGGACGGGGTCAGCAGCGCCTGGGCCAGCAGATCGGTATTCGTCGTCGGATCGGCCAGCCGCGACTGCAGCCATTTCCAGTCGAAGGTGCCGTTGAGCATCGACTGCACGTCCGGGATGATCTTGGTCTGGTTCACATTGCTGAGCCACATCGGCAGGAAGGTCGTGCCGACGCCGCCACCCGGCGCAACGACATCGCGCATCAGATCGCTGCCCGCCTCCACCGGGAAAATGGCCTTCAGTTCCGGCGGCGGGTCTTCGGCCGCACGCAACTGGTTGATGCCCGCATACGAGCCGCCGCTCATCGCGACATCACCGTTGGACCACGGCTGGGCCGCCGCCCAGCGGATCACCTCGCGGGTATCCAATTGCTCACGCATGCCGAGGGTGTTCCACTGGCCCTGCGAGAAGCCGGTACCACGCACATCGGCGACCACCAGCGTGTACCCGCTGCGGATCAGACTCCGGTCGATGCCGAGGATGGTCTGGATGGTGCCGCCGTCGAGCAGGTGGACCAGGTCGCCGAATCCGCTGATCGGAGTGCCGGACAGATTGATTCGCCGGACCAGATCCATGGTGAACGACTGCAACCCGGGCGTGGCCAGTGCCGTATCGACCAGATTGGTCACGAGTTTCGTATATGGCGTGAGGTTCACGATCGTCGGCAGCGCAGTGTTCACCACCGCATTCGTAGCGTCGACGGGCCGATAGACATTGGCCTTGAGTACGACGCCGTCGCTCATCTGAATCGGGACATCCCAATCGATATGCACATCGGGGTACTGCTGCGGTCCGTCGTGCATCGCGGTCCAACGCTCGGCGAGCGCACCGGCGCTGGTTTGCTCCGCGGTCGCGGATCCACCACCGCTCCAGGTAAGCGCTACTGCTGCGACAGCGACGGTCGCCAACCGAGCCGCACGAATAAGCGCTGATGCCACTCCATGCCCCGACAACTATTGGCCCTTTCTCGACTGGTACGCAGCATGCGGACAGGGGTCGCTTCGATTGACGCGCTCAGACCATAGCAATCAACTGGCGAATATTCGGTTAGGTGCGGTCCGTTCGGTTCGTCGGATTTGCCACTGACTGCCAGCGGCTATTTCGGCAACCCCAAGCGGTCCGCGATGCCGTCGAGGAGGCAGGTCAGGGTCCATTGGACGGGGTCGGTGCCGCCGGTGGTGGTGCGGGCGGCGAACCAGCGGGCGAAGGCGGGGTGGCGGCCGTCGGCGAGGATCGGCGCCAGGATGGGCTGTGCGGCGGCGGCCAGTTCATCATCGGTGTGCAGGCCGGAGCGGGTGCGCATGCGGTTTTCTTCGGCGAGTTGCAGTGCTGCGCCGATGAGGTGGCCGTCGACGGCGGCGGTGATCAGGGTCATATCGTCGGCTGTGATGTGCAGCGGCTCGAGTAGGGCGAAGCGGAAGTCGAAGTAGCGCAGCGCATTCGGCCCGAGCGGCGGTCGCGTGTGCACGAGTTCGCCGAACCAGAGGTGACGCTGGATCACCGACCAGGTGGCCAGCGCGAGATCTTCGAGCGCCGCGCGCCACGACCCCGCAGACTTTGCGGGCAGCGGAATCTCACCGTAGACGGCATCGATCATCAGGTCGACCAGGCCGTCTTTGCTGCCGACGTAGCGGTACAGCGACATCGGCGTCGACGCACCGACCGCCGTGGCGATCCGGCGCATGGTCAGCGCGCGGGCGCCCTCGGCATCGGCCACCGTCAGTGCCGCACGCAGGATGTTCGCCCGGCTCAATGTCGTGGTCGGTCGCCCCGGCGGTTCCGGTCGCGACCAGATCAGCGGTCCGGGCGGTGACGACTCCTCGTTCATGCCTGCGCCTCGCCGACGCTCGCTCATTGCCACCTCCTTGCCGGGCATTCAACCATTCGTGTACAAAGTACACATGATGTACAACGTACACGCACCTCGCGTTCTGATTGTCGGCGGCGGGCTGGTCGGGCTCTCGGCCGCACTGTTCCTGCGCCAGCAGGGCGTGGCGACGGTACTGGTCGAGCGCAGGCCGACCACCTCACCGCAGCCCAAGGCCCGGCGCATCAATATCCGCACCATGGAGCTGTTCGGCCAGCTCGGCATTGCCGACGAAGTCCTGGACGCCGCCCGCGACCTCGCGGAGTATCAGCACTTCGCGGCCGGGCCGACGCTCGCGCAGGCCACCCGCATCCCCTTCACACTGCCCGGCGGTGTCCCCGACTGGTCGACCATCACTCCGGCCACCGCCTGCCTATGTGCCCAGGATCTACTGGAGCCGGTGCTGCGTCGCATTGCCGTCGCCCGCGGCTGCGACGTGCGGTTCGGCGTCGAACTCACCGACTTCGCGACCGAATCCGACGGCATCGTGGCCACGCTCCGCGCCGCCGACGGCACGGTCGAACGGCTGCGCGTGGACTATCTGATCGCGGCCGATGGCGCGTCGAGCCCGATCCGCGAACGGCTCGGCATCCCGCGTGACGGTCGCGGCACGCTCGGCCGGGCGGTCAATGTGTACTTCCGCGCTGATCTGTCGGATTTGGTGCGGGAACGCGAATTCAACCTCTGCCAGATCGAGAACGCCGACGCACCCGGGGCTTTCGCCTCGATCGACGGGTCACATCGGTGGATCTTCACCACCACTGATGGCATCGACCGCCCCGTCGAGGAATGGCCGAGCGTATTGCGAACGGCCATTGGCGTTCCCGATATCGCCATCGATGTGCTCAGCGTATTACCGTGGGAGCCGGGGATGTTCGTTGCCGAGCGCTACCGTGCGGACCGCATCTTCCTGGCCGGTGACGCCGCCCACGTCATGCCGCCATTCGCCGCCGCCGGTGCCAATACCGGCATCGAGGACGCACACAACCTCGCCTGGAAGCTGGCGGCCGTCCTACGCGGCGAAGACCCGGCCTTGCTGGATACCTATCACGAGGAACGCCGCCCGGTCGGCTGGTACATCGCCGACCAGTCGAGCATCCGAACCGCCAACCTGCGCACCATGAATCGTGAATCCAGGGATGCCACACCGCTCGCCGACCCGATCGCATTGATCCTCGGCAACCGCTATCACTCGGGCGCGGTCATTGATGACGGCAGCCCGAACACCATGGCGCACCTTGATCTGACCGGCCAACCCGGCACCCGCGTGCCCCATCGCTGGCTGTCCGACGGCCGCTCCACGCTCGACCTCGTCGATACGGCCTGCGTCCTGCTCATCGGACCCGATGGCACCACCTGGAAAGCCGCCGCAGCGCACCTGCCACTCGAAGTCCATGAGCTGGACCAGGATTGGGCCGATACCGTTGGCCTCTCCCCGAGCGGCGCGCTACTCGTACGTCCCGATCAGATCATCGCCTGGCGCATGCCGACCCTGCCCGACGATCCGGCCACCGAGCTGAATACCGCCTTGGACCGGATCTTCCGCCGAACGTAACCGGCAGCCGGAAGGGCTATTTCGGTGGCGTCCCGATCGTCTGGACTTGCTTTCCATCCCAGTGGAATCGGACCGGGGTAATGGTGCCATCCGGACAGGCATTGCAGCTGCCGGGCGTCTTATAGGTCACGCCAACGGTGTCATCGGTCGTCCGGCCCGGGTCCAGGGCGGTGAACCCGTGGCTGTCCCGGGTCGCCGTCCCGACGAAGTCACCCTTGTGGAACAGCAGCACCTGCTCCGGTGAGCTGCCCGTCGCACCCGGCACGGTGATGATCACGGCCGACAGTGTGACGCACGGATCGAATGTGCCAACGAAACTCGCCGGATCGGTGGACCACGCCGCCTTTGTGATCGGCTCCGCGGGCAGGGTCGCGATTGCGGAGCGGATCACCGGTGCGGCCAGGTCGAGCCCGCATTTCGCCATCGGCGCGGCACTCGACGTGGTCGCGACCGCAGTGGTCGCGCTGGAGACGGTCGCGGAGCCGCTGTCGCCCGATCCGCAGGCGGTCACGCAGGCGAGTCCGGTACCGAGGGTGAGCAATACGAGCCGATAGGTCTGCATCCAGGGAAAGCCCTTCAGGTCCGACGAGCGTCTCGATCGCGCAGCACACACATCATCGCATCGGCGAATCCGGGGGCCCGCCCTGGCCGGGCTCCCATGGCTGGAGTCGCCGGGCCGCCGGTGAGTCGATAACGTCGGTACCCGACCGAGTCCTGATGAGGAGATCTGAATGGGTTCAACGATTTTCGCCGTGTTCCTACCGCTGGCCCTGGCGCTGGTGATGTTCGGACTCGGGTTGACCTTGACCGTCGACGACTTCGCGCGGGTGCTGCGCTATCCCAAGGCCGCGGTGATCGCGCTGGTGTGTCAGATGGTGGTACTGCCCGCCATTTGCCTCGGCCTGGTCTACCTGTTCCGGCTCGAGGGTGCGCTGGCCGTGGGAGTGATGTTGCTCGTCGCATCCCCCGGCGGTCCGTCGGCGAATCTGTTCAGCCATATCGCCGGTGGCAATGTGGCGTTGAATATCACGCTGACCGCGATCAATTCGATCCTCGCGGTCTTCACCCTGCCGCTGGTGGTCACGCTGGCCTTCACCCTGTTCATGGCTGACGACGCCACGATCGGGCTGCGGCCGGACAAGTTCATCCAGGTGTTCGCGATCGTGCTGGTCCCGGTCGCGCTCGGGATGTGGGTGCATCGCCGGTTCACCGCATGGGCGGACCGGATGCGCAAGAACGTCAAGATCGTCTCGGCGGTGGTGCTCGCTCTGGTCGTGGTAGCGGCGGTGGGGCGCGAATTCCACACGCTGACCCAGAACATCGGCAAACTCGCCACCCTGAGCCTGCTGCTCTCGACGTTGAGCTTCATCATCGGCTACACGGTGCCGCGGATATTCCAGGTGCAGGCCGATCAGGCGATCGCCTCGGCAATGGAGATCGGTATCCACAACGGCGCCTTGGCCATCGCGGTCGCCTCGAGCGTGCTGCACAATTCGCAGATGGCGGTGCCACCCGCGGTGTACGGGGTGCTGATGAACATTCCGGCCGTCATCGCCGCGTATCTGCTGGCACGGCAGGTACGGCGAGACGCTCCGGCGCCGGTTCCGACGGCGCACGGCTAGATCGCATACCGCGAAACGCGGGGGCTACTGCTGCTCGATAACCCGGTCGAGGCTCGGTGCATGCGGACACCGAGCCCGGCCATGGGTAGCCTTTGCCTGTTCAACGTCATGTGAGAGGACCCCATTTCGCGATGCGACCGCTCGGCACAGACGATCCAACGCGGATCGGGGACTACCGACTGCTCGGCCTGCTCGGCGCGGGCGGGATGGGGCGGGTATACCTCGGCCGCAGCGCGGGCGGCCGCACGGTCGCGGTGAAGGTGATCCGGCCGGATCTGATCGGCGACGAGTACCGAGAGCGATTCCGGCGCGAGGTCACCGCGGCGCGGCGGGTCGGCGGCAAATTCACCGCACAGGTGCTCGACGCGGATGTGGACGCGACGCCGCCGTGGCTGGCGACCGGATATGTCGCCGGGTTCTCGCTGACCGACGCGGTCGAGCAGTTCGGCACATTCAGCGAGAACACGCTGCTGGTGCTCGCGCACGGACTTGCCGAGGCATTGATCGCCGTACACGGTGCCGGAATCGTGCACCGCGATCTGAAACCGTCGAATGTGCTGCTGGCCGTGGACGGGCCCAAGGTGATCGACTTCGGTATCGCCAGGGGCGCCGAGGACAGCGCGCTCACGACCACCGGGAATGTCATCGGCTCACCGGGATTCATGTGTCCGGAACAGGTGGTCGGTCCGGCTATGGGACCCGAAGGCGATGTATTCGCGCTCGGCGGCGTCCTTGTCTACGCGGCGACCGGGCAGGGGCCGTTCGGCTCCGGCGAGACGGTGCAGATGCTGTATCGCGTGGTGTACGAGGAGCCGCGCTTGGCGGCGGTGCCGGAGCGGTTGCGTCCGCTCATCGCGGCATGTCTGCACAAGGACGTCGCGGCGCGTCCGACACCGCACCAACTATTGGATCAGCTGGCCGAACTCGGTGTTCCGGAACGCGGCGGCTGGCTGCCCGCGCCGGTGCTGGAGGAGGTGAGCAGGCGGGCGGTGGCGCTGCTCGATCTGGAGTCGGTCGAGCTGCCGCAGGTCGGGTTCGCGCAACCGGCGCAGGATCCGTCACGGTCGGCGCCGACGGTGTCCCGGCCTGTGCCGCAATCGAATTCGGGACCGCACACACCGCCGCCGAATTCGGGACCCGTGGGGGCGGGGCAGGGCTCGGCCGATACGGTGGCCTGGCGCGCCGGTCGGACGGGTGGATCGAATGTGTACGCGCCGTACCCTCCGGCCTACGACCGGTCCGGGCCGCAACCCGCCTACGCCGCCGGGCCGCCGCCCGGCCAGCATCCGAATCACCCCGCTGCGCAACCGAAGAGGCGCGGTCGCCGTACCGCGTTGATCATCGCCGCCGTTGTGGTCGGTGTCGTGGTCGCCGTCGGCGCCTTCGTCATCGGCACGCAGCTCAACGGCAAATCCTCCGACTCCGCTACCGCGAATCGTTCCGCGACAGTCAGCACCACCTCCGATGCGACCGACAGTGCGTCCCCCTCGACCACGGAGGTCTCGCGCACCGCGACGGCGGGCACATCGGTGCCGGAAGCGTTCGTCGGCACATGGACCGGGACCGCACGGGATGCGCTGGCCACCTTCGATATCGAGTTGACCATCCGGGACGGAAATATCGGTGAAGAGATCGCGACCTCGTCGAATACCGGCCAGGCCTCACGTAGTCGTTGTGAACGCGCCGAACGTCTGACCAGTGTCACCGGTAACGAGATCGCTTTCGTGGCGCGGCTGTCCGGCGGTGCGAACGGCTGTATGGATGAAGGGTCGGTCTCGAAGGTCGTCCTGCAATCGGACGGTTCGGTGAGCTACAGCTTCAGCGGCGGTTTCAGCGGGCTCCTCGGAAATATCACCGGGACCCTGCACAAGAGTTAGTACCCGGTGGGATTGCCCTGGCGCGCCTGCCGACGCACCGGTCCGCAATCGATCATCCTGTGGACGACACATTCTCGAAGGGATCAGCTCATGCGCGTGGTAGCCGAAGTAGTCGTCGGCCTGGTGGCATTGCTGCACATCTACATCCTGGTCATGGAGATGTTCCTGTGGACGACGCCGCGGGTGCGCGCGGCCTTCGGCAGCACCGCCGAATTCGCCGAGCAGACCAAGGTATTGGCCGCAAACCAGGGCCTCTACAACGGTTTCCTGGCGGCCGGGCTGATCTGGGGCATCATCGCATCGGACCCGGTCGGATTCGCCGCGATGATCTTCTTCAGCGCATGCGTTGTCATCGCCGGGATCTACGGTGCAGCAACCGCGAGCCGTCGAATCCTGTTCGTACAGGCCCTGCCCGGCGCGATCGCCCTGGTAGCGGTGCTGGTAGCAGGCAGTAACAACTAACGCTTGCCGAGTCGACGACGGGCGCGGGCGCGATCGATCGCCGTCGTCCACGACAGTTTGGCGATGGCGCTCGCCTCCCGGACGACGGCGCGTGGATCGGCGGTGAGCAGATCGGCGCCCTCGCGACCGAACATCGCGGTGACCTTGCGCCGCACGGCCGAACTCGCCTTGCTCATATGACCGCTGTCGAAAGGCGGTTGCGGATCGTATTCGATCATCAGCTGGATCGCCTCGGCCGTCTCCTTGCCCGCGATCTCCCCCGCCAGCCACAGGCCGAGATCGATACCGGCCGAGACGCCCGCGGCGGTCACGATCTTGCCGTCGCGCACGATCCGCTGCTCGCCGCGTGGCTGCGCGCCGAGCGCCTGCAACGCCGCCAACCCCGCCCAGTGCGATGTCGCTGGCTTGTCTTTGAGGATCCCCGCTGCGGCAAGGACTACCGATCCGGTACATACCGATGTGGTCCAGGTCGAGGTCTCGTGCACCTGCCGCAGCCAGGCGCGCAGCCGTTCGTCGGCGGCCGTGGTCGCCGTCGCAGGGCCCGAACCGCCGATCAGAACGATATCGGGAGATGGCGTCTCGGCGAAGGAGTGCGTCGCGCCGAGCAGCAGGACGCCGCTGTCGGTGGTGATCGGCCCCGGCTCGTGCCAGACGAATCGCAGCCGTGCGCCGGGCAGTAGTCGAAGCACCTCATAGGGCCCGATCACGTCGAGCGCGGTCATGCCCGGATAGACGACGATGGCGATCTGCATTGATCTTTCCCTCCCACGGCGGCTGGCCCCGCTGTCGAGCCTAGCGCGCCGCATCGGGCCCCATCTCGACATGAGCGAGCGTGGACCGGGCAGGATCGATGTACACCCCCGCCGGTGACCGACCGCAGGCGCAGATCGGAGGCAGACGCATGGGGATCATAAGTTCGATTGCACGTCGACGGATCACCGTCGCCGCATTGTTCGTGGTGAGCGTCGTCGCGGGCTGTGCCAGCGGTTCCCAGGCACAGCCCGATCGGACGACGGCCGTGGTCACCACGACCGCGCCCAGTACACCATCGGGTGTGCCGGATCTGGATGCGGGAGAGGAGATCGTCGGAGATATCGGCGTGCCGTGGGGGCTGGCGTTCCTGCCCGATGGTGACGCGCTGGTCGCGGAGCGGGATACCGGGCGGATTCTGCGCGTGCGTCCCGGGCACGCGCCGGAGCAGGTGTACGAGGTTCCAGGTGTCGTCGCGCGCGGCGAGGGTGGTCTGCTCGGGCTCGCGGTTGCCCGGGACTATGCCGAAACACGTTATGTCTACGCCTATTTCACCGCCGCTGACGATAACCGGATCGTGCGGTTGCGACTCGACGGACAACCGGAGGTCATTTTCGACGGCATCGCGAAGGCCAATACTCATGACGGCGGCCGGATCGCCTTCGGGCCCGACGGCATGCTCTACGTCGGAACCGGTGATGCGGGGGACGGCGGTCGAGCTCAGGATCCGGCCAGTCCGAATGGCAAGATCCTGCGCCTGACACCCGATGGCGCTGCGGCACCGGGCAATCCGACGCCCGGCTCACCGGTCTACAGCCTGGGCCACCGCAATGTGCAAGGTCTGGCGTGGGATCAGGCGGGCCGACTCTTCGCCGCCGAATTCGGCCAGAACGCCTTCGATGAAATCAATCTGATCGAACCGGGCCGCAATTACGGCTGGCCCGCTGTCGAGGGTATGGGCGGTGCAGATCGCGGATTCACCGACCCCCAGATCGTTTGGAAGCCCGCCGAAGCATCGCCATCGGGCATCGCCATCGCCGGTGACACCCTCTACGTCGCGGCGCTGCGTGGCGAACGACTGTGGACGGTCCCCATGCACGACGGCACACTCGGCACGCCACAGGCTCGCATACCCGACCTCGGTCGCCTGCGCACGGTGGTGATCGCCCCCGATGGCGCCCTGTGGTTGACCACCTCCAATACGGACGGCCGCGGTGACGTCCGTGCCGGTGATGATCGCATCATCCGCTTCCCCGCACGGTGAGCCGCGCTATTTCGCGACCTTTCCGACCGAGTCCAGATCGCGGCGCAGCAGTGCGGTCTCCCTGGCATGGCCGCGACGGCCGAACAGGCGGTACAGCAGCCGGATCGGGACCGGGACGCGGCTCCGGAATTCCGCCCATTCGCGGTCGTCGGCCTCTTCGGCGATATGACCGAGGAAGATCGGAGCCCGCCGCCGCGGCAGAGATGCCAGACCGCGCCTGCCGAGTTCGGCCCATTGCGACTCGGTCAATGTCTCGGCCACGACCGGCAGTACCGAATCCTCTTCCAGGCGAAGATGTTCGGTCAGCACCTCATTGAGTCGGCGCAGGTCGTCGACCAGTAGATCCACCGTTTCCGTCCCGCCCTGGTGTTCCCATTCGGCCAGTTCGGCATCGACGCGCCGCATTACCGTGTCGATCTCGTCGTGCTGGGCTGCCATACATTCGACCAGCGCCGAATCCACCTGCGCCGAAAGCAATCTCGGCCACACCAGCTCATCCTCGGAACCATGGTGCTGTTGCAGGGCGGTGAGCATCTCGCGAGCGTGTTCACTGATCCGCGCCACCTGCTCGACATCATTGGGCGAGGTGACCTCGACAATGTCTGCCAGCAAACGGAATTCGCGACGGAAGACCCGGTGCACCAGCACCATATCGCGGGTATCGCAGCCCGGTTCCCGCGCCGCCCGGCGGCTCATAACACCTGCTCCCGCTCCGGTCGCGAACCCGTGCCCACGGCGAATGCGGGCAGCGCAAATCCAAGATCCCCGATGGCCATTTAGTTCCTCCCGAACCTAAATGCACTCCAGTGCAATAAGTGCAACCTAGTATAGGTTTGGCCGCGCGCACCCCGTCAAGATGACAATGCGCCCTGTCGAGATGACAATGGAGGACCATCAGCGAATGACCGAGCACCGAGCCCGTGTCAGCGATTCCGCCCAGCTCAGCAATACCACTCAGCTCAGCAATACCACTCGGCTCAGCGATACCACTCGGCTCAGCGATACCACTCGGCTCAGCGATACCGTTCAGGTCGACGAAGCCAACCAACTCACCTCGGGCCGCGTCGCCCAACGCCGACGCACCCGCAAGGCCATCGTCGACGCCTCCATGACCCTGTTGCACCGCGGCATCGAACCGTCGGTCAATGACATCGCCGCCGCGGCCGAGGTCTCCCGGCGCACCGTCTACCTGCACTTCCCCACTCTCGACCAGCTGATGCTCGCTGCGACCATCGGGCTGCTCAGCGCGAATACCGATGCGGCGCTGGCACATATCCACTCTGCGGACCCGCGCGTGCGCATCGCCGAATTGGTGCGGGCGATGGGAGCCGAGATCACCGAACTACTACCGATGGGTCGGCGGCTGGTGAAGCTGTCCGCCGACCCGCCAGCAGCGGACGCACCGCGCCCCGGACTGCGCCGGGTGCGCTGGATCGAGTGGGCGCTCGAACCAGTGCGTGAGCGGATCTCCCAGCGGCAGTTCGACGATCTCGTTTCGAGCATTGCCGTGGTGGTCGGCTGGGAGGCGTTCATCGTGCTGATCGATGTGCGCGGACTCGCACCCGATGCGGCCGTGGCCGTATGTGCCCACACCGCGAGCACGCTCGTGGATTCGGCGCTGGGGTCACTGGACGGAACGCCGTAAGTCGGAACATTTTGCTGCAGGCGAATCACCCTGCGGTACCTGATAATTCGGCGATGGTAAACGGAATGCGCGCGCCGAGCCGCCATACCGCGCGGGTCAGCGGGACGCCGGGCCGGTAGGCCAGGTGTGTGGCCGATGGCGCATCGAGCACCTGGAGATCGGCGCGCGCACCGACCTCGATGACACCGACGTCATTGCGGCGCAGGGCCTTCGCGCCCGCCGCGGTTGCCGCGTATACCGCTTCGGCCACCGACAGACCCATTTGGAGTACGGCGGTGGCCACACAGTAGGCCATCGAGGTGGTGTAGGAGCTGCCCGGATTGGCATTGGTGGCAAGGGCGACGGTCGCGCCCGCGTCGAGCAGCGCGCGGGCCGGGGCGAGCGGCTGGCGGGTGGACAGGTCGCAGGCGGGCAGCACGGTGGCGACGGTGTCCGAGGCGGCCAGGGCCTCGATATCGGCATCGGTGAGGTGGGTGCAGTGGTCGACGCTGGCGGCACCGTGGCGGACCGCCAACTGCACGCCGGGACCGGTGCCCAACTGGTTGCCGTGGACGCGCAGTCCGAGACCGCGTGCGGCAGCTGCGCGCAGCACGCGATCGGACTGATCCTCGTCGAAAGCTCCTGTCTCACAGAAGACATCGGCCCAGCGCACATGTGGCGCGACCGCATCCAGCATGGGGCCGCAGACCAGGTCGAGATAGGATCGCGCATCGGTATCGGGCGGTACCAGATGCGCACCGAGATAGGTCACCTCATCGACATTGGCAGCGGCGATGCGGGCAGCGCGCTCCTCATCGCGCACACTCAGGCCGTATCCGGTCTTGGTCTCCAGACACGTCGTGCCCTGCCGGTAGGCCTCGGCGATATGCCGCCGCAGATTGGCCGAAAGCTGTTCGTCCGAGGCACTTCTGGTGGCGGCGACGGTGGTCGCGATGCCACCGGCCCGATAGGGCTGACCGGCCATTCGCGCCTCGAATTCGGCGGTGCGGTCACCGGCGAAGACCAGATGGGTGTGACTGTCCACCCAGCCGGGCAGTGCCGCGCGGCCGCCGATATCGACCTTGCGATCGGCGGCCGGCGCGGCGGCGGCCGGACCGATCCAGCCGAAGCGCGCACCGTCGATCACCACGGCGGCATTGTGCAGCGGCCCGTCCGATGTGTTGGTGGTGAGCTCACCGATTCCCGTGATGAGGGTGGACACGGCTTCCTTTCCGTCGGTGGACAATGACCTCACGGTCCGTACAAGGCCCGAATCTCGTCGCGCAGCGTGATTTCGGGTTGCGCCATCAGCAGATGGCGGCCGTTCGAGACCACCTCTCGCCCGGCAACCAGGACCTCGCGGATATCGCCTGCCGTGGCCGCGAACAGCGCGGCGGCCGGTTCGGCGCCCGCGGTTCGGATGGAGTCGAGCTCGACGGTGACCAGATCCGCCGCGGCACCGGCCTCGATGCGTCCGACCTCCGGCCAGCCGATCGACACGTGATCGGTTGCCGCGGTGAACAACTGCGCCATATCGAAGCGTCCGCGCGCGCGGGCGGCAAGGCGCTCGTTCAATTCCAGCGCACGCCATTCCTCGAAGCCGTCGACGACGGCATGACTGTCACTGCCGAGACATAGCCGAACTCCGGCATCGAGGAGTTCGCGGGCGGGGCCGATGCCGTCGCCGAGATCGCGTTCGGTGGTCGGGCAGAAGCAGGCCCGCGCCCGTGCCGCGGCGAGCAGACCGATATCGGCGGCGCTCAGGTGCGTGGCGTGCACGGCCACCGTATCCGGCCCGAGCAACCCGGCCTCGGACAGCAATGCGGTCGGCGTCCGCCCATGTGCGGCAAGGCAATCGCTGTTTTCTGCGGGCTGTTCGGACAGGTGGACGTGCACCGGCCGTCCGTCGGCCTGTTCGGCCACCACCGCCAGCGCCTGCGGCGGCACCGCACGCACCGAATGCGCGGCCACACCGGTGCGCACCAGCTCCGATTCGGGTTTGAATGCGGCGGCGCGCTCGGCCCATGCAGTCGCGTCACCGTCACTGAAGCGGCGCTGGTGTTCGTCCGGCATTCGGCCGAATCCACCGGTGAGGTAACAGGTGTCGAGCAGGGTGAGCCGGATTCCGGCGTCCTCGGCGGCCGCGGCCAGTGCGGTACTCATGGCATTCGGATCGCGGTACGGCACCCCGCCCGGCGCGTGGTGCAGGTAGTGGAATTCACCGACGCTGGTGTATCCGGCGAGCACCATCTCCGCGTATACCCCGCGCGCGAGGCGGTAGTAGGAATCCGGATCGAGCCGGTCCGCGATGGCGTACATCCGTTCCCGCCAGGTCCAGAACGAGCCGCGGTCGTGGTGGGTACGGCCGCGCAGCGCGCGATGGAAGGCGTGCGAATGCGCATTCGCAAAGCCGGGAACGGTCAGGCCGCGCAACACCTTTCCGCTCGGCTCGGTCCCCGGTACCACCGAGCGGATCGACGATCCGGCGACCTCGATCGTCACCCGTTCCGCCAATCCATCAGGCAGCCAGGCGAATTCGGCCCAGTACCCGCTCATCGGATCGAATCCCCGCACATCGGGTTCACGCGAACATCCGAATCCCCGGGCATGCGCACCCCGCACTCCACGCTCATGTCGCCAAGTCCTCGAGCACGCGAGCGAGGCTCGCTGCGCCGAAATCCACGTCCGCGGGTTCGGAGTGCTCCTGCGGCGCATGGCTGATCCCGGTTGGATTGCGCACGTAGAGCATGCCCGACGGCACGTGTGCCGCCAGAATGCCCGCATCGTGCCCGGCACCGGTGGGCAGTGCGGGGACACCGCCGAGCACGCCGTCCATGCGGCCGCGCAGCGCGTCGTCGAAAACGACATCGTCGGAATACGATTCCTCGGTCACCGTGACCTCGCACCCCTCGGCGGCCGCGGCCTCCCGGGCGAATCCGGCAATATCCTCGACCAGCGCGGCCGTGCGTCCGTCTCCGGCAACGCGCGCGTCCAGCCAGAGATCCACCGTCGAGGCAATGACATTCGTGCCACCCGGTGTCGGTATCAGTTTGCCGACGGTGGCCCTGGCATCGTCGGTGGCCGCGGCAACGCGGCGGGCGGCCGCGATCACCGCGGCCGCGGGCAACATCGGATCGTGCCGATCGGGCATACGGGTCGCACCCGCGTGATTGCCCTGTCCGGTGAAGGAGAACCGGTAGCGGCCGTGCGCGATGATGCTGCTGCCGGTGGCGACCGGACTGTCCAGGTCGATCAGCCCGCGCCCCTGTTCGACATGCAGTTCGACGAAGCAGCCGATATTCGCCAGCGCATCGGGATCCGCGCCGAATCGCCGCGGATCATGCCCCGCTTCGGCCGCGGCCTCGGCGAAGGTGATCCCGGCGGCGTCGCGCAGTCCGCGGGCGCGGTCGGCATCTATGGCACCGGCGAGCAGCCTGGACCCCAGGCACGGCACCCCGAAGCGCCCGCCCTCCTCCTCCGCGAAAACCAATAGCGCGAGCGGTTTCGCGGGCGCGAAACCCTTGGCGCGCAGGATATCCACGGCGGCGAGAGCGCTCGTCACGCCGAGCGGGCCGTCGAACGCACCGCCGCCGGGCACCGAGTCCAGATGGCTTCCGGTGACCACCGCACCGGCACCTGGAGCCCCCCACCATGCCCAGATGTTGCCGTTGCGGTCGGTGGTCACATCCAGGCCGCGCCGGGCCGCCTGCTCGGTGAACCAGTCCCGCAATTGCAGCTCGGCGCGGTCGTAGACGTGCCGGGAGTATCCGCCGCGTCGCGAATCCCGGCCCACATCGGCGATTTCGGTGAGCAGGCCGTTCGCGCCGCCGCCGGCCGCCGTCACCGGTTCTCCCGCATGGGGATTCGCACGCCGCGCTCCTCAGCGACCGCGTTGGCGCGGTCGTAACCGGCGTCCACATGTCGAATCACACCCATACCGGGATCGTTGGTGAGCACGCGCTCGATCTTCTGTCCGGCCAATGCCGTTCCGTCGGCGACGCAGACCTGTCCGGCGTGGATGGAGCGGCCCATGCCGACGCCGCCGCCGTGGTGGATCGAGACCCAGCTCGCGCCGGAGGCGGTATTGACCATCGCATTGAGCAGCGGCCAGTCGGCGATGGCATCGGAGCCATCGGCCATTGCCTCGGTTTCGCGATACGGCGATGCGACGCTGCCGGAGTCGAGGTGGTCACGGCCGATGACCATCGGCGCCGTCAGTTCACCGCTGGCGACCATCTCGTTGAAGCGCAGACCGGCCAGATGCCGCTCGCCGTAGCCGAGCCAGCAGATGCGGGCCGGAAGTCCTTGGAAGGCAACACGTTCCCTGGCCATCGTGATCCAGCGGCGCAGAGATTCGTTCTCGGGGAACAGTTCCAGCATCGCGCGGTCGGTTGCGGCGATATCGGCCGGATCGCCGGACAGCGCCGCCCAGCGGAATGGCCCCTTGCCCTCGCAGAACAGTGGCCGAATGTAGGCCGGTACGAATCCGGGGAAGTCGAAGGCCCGCTCGCAGCCACCGAGTTCGGCCTCCCCTCGCAGCGAATTGCCGTAGTCGAAAACCTCGGCGCCCCGGTCGAGGAAGCCGAGCATGGCATCGACGTGCTCGGCCATGGATTCGCGGGCGCGGTCAGTGAATTCGTCGGGCTTCTTGGCCGCGTAGTCGGCCCAGTCCGCGAGCTCGACCCCGCGCGGCAGATACGCCAGCGGATCGTGCGCGGAGGTCTGGTCGGTGACGATATCGACCTCGACACCGGCCGCGAGCAGTCGCGGCAGGACCTCGGACGCGTTGCCGATCAGCCCGACCGACAGCGCCTTTCGTTCCTTGCGCGCCTTCGAGACCCGACGTACGGCATCGTCGAAATCGGTGGCGATCTCATCGAGGTAGCGGTCGTGCACCCGGCGCTCGGCGCGCGCCGGATCACATTCGATGACCAGCGCCACCCCGCCGTTCATGGTGACGGCCAACGGCTGCGCACCGCCCATACCACCCAATCCCGCGGTCAGGGTGAGGGTTCCGGCGAGGGTGCCGCCGAAGCGCTTATCCGCCACCGCCGCGAACGTCTCGTAGGTGCCCTGCAGGATGCCCTGGGTGCCGATGTAGATCCACGACCCGGCGGTCATCTGCCCGTACATGGTGAGCCCGAGCGATTCCAGCCTGCGGAACTCCGGCCAATTCGCCCAATCGCCGACAAGATTCGAATTGGCGATCAATACGCGCGGCGCCCACTCGTGTGTCCGGAATACACCGACCGGCTTACCCGACTGCACCAACAGGGTCTCATCGGCATCGAGCGTGGTGAGCGTGCGCGTGATCGCGTCGAAGCTGGCCCAATCGCGCGCGGCCTTACCAGTGCCGCCGTACACCACCAGATCCTGCGGCCGCTCCGCCACTTCCGGATCGAGGTTGTTGTGCAGCATCCGCATGGCGGCCTCGGCCTGCCAATTCTTGGCCGTCAGCCGCGACCCACGTGCCGCCCGAATCGTTCGTGTCATCAAATTCCCTCCATATCAGCGAATGGCCCGTCAGGAGCCGAGGTGTGGCGCGACGGCGGCCAGCAGCTCGCCGGAGCGGATGAGTTCGGCCGCGGCGGCGATCTCCGGTGCCAGGTGCCGGTCCGGTCCCGGACCGTCGACCCTGGTGCGCAGCAGCGCACGGGCGGCCGCGGTGGCCGGACCGGGCCGCAGCGGGGCCCGCAAATCCAATGCCCTTGCCGCCGTGAGGTATTCGATGGCGAGCACGGTACTCAGCCCGTGCACGGCCCGGCGCAGTTTGCGGGCGGCCGACCAGCCCATCGACACATGGTCTTCCTGCATCGCGCTGCTCGGGATCGAATCCACCGAGGCGGGCATGGCGAGGCGTTTGAGCTCGCTGACAATGCCCGCCTGCGTGTACTGGGCGATCATATGGCCCGAATCGACACCCGGATCGGCGGCGAGGAAGGCCGGAAGACCGTGTGAGCGAGCGACATCCAGCATTCGGTCGGTGCGGCGCTCGGCCATACTCGCGACATCGGCGACCGGAATGGCGAGGAAATCGAGGACATACGCCACCGGCGCACCGTGGAAGTTGCCATTGGACTCGAGCCTGCCGTCGGCGAGCACCACGGGATTGTCGATCGCCGATGCCATTTCCCGATCGGCGACCGTTCGGGCATGGGCGAGGGTGTCGCGGGCGGCACCGTGCACCTGCGGTGCACAGCGCAGCGAATACGCGTCCTGCACCCGGTTGCAGTCCGGACCGCGGTGGCTGGCAACGATATCCGAACCCGCCAGCGCGGCCGCCATGCGCCGCGCCGAGAGTGCCTGTCCCGGATGTGGACGCAGGGCCTGCAGATCGTCGGCGAAGACTCGGTCGGTGCCGAGCAGTGCCTCCACGCTCATGGCGGCGGTGATATCGGCGACGTCGAACAGCTCCGCCAGATCGTTGATCGCCAGCGCCAGCATGCCGAGCATGCCGTCGGTGCCATTGGTGAGCGCGAGGCCCTCCTTCTCGGCGAGTGTCAATGGTTCGATCCCATTGGCGCGCAACGCATCTGCCGCCGAGACCAGGTTGCCGGAGGAGTCGGTGACCTCCCCCTCCCCCATCAGCGCCAGCGCGACCGCCGCCAATGGCGCGAGATCACCGGAGCAGCCGAGCGAGCCGAATTCGTGCACCACCGGCGTAATGCCCGCATTGATCAACGCGGCCAATGTGAGTGCCGTCTCCGGACGCACCCCGGTATGTCCGGTGGCCAGCGTGCGCAGCCGCAACACCATCATGGCGCGCACCACCTCGGTCTCGACCGCCGCACCCGCGCCAGCGGCATGCGAGCGGATCAGCGACCGCTGTAGCGCGGCCCGGCTCTCCGGTGGTATGTGCCGGGTGGCCAGCGCGCCGAAGCCGGTGGACACGCCGTAGGTCGGGACCGTCCCCGCCGCCAGCGCGTCGACATGCTCGCGCGCGTCGGTCAGCCGCTTCTCGGCGGCCGCGCTGAATCGCACCCCGGCGCCGCGGCGGGCGACGGCCACGATGCGTTCGACGGTCAGCGGCCCGTCCAACTCCACGGGCGGTAACTGCGTGGTTTCCGGCATAGGCCCATTCCACAACCACGAAGGCGGGTGGAGAATGAGGCTGGGCCAGGTTCTGTCTGGTATCCGAGACAATCGCAGGAAGAGACATGGGAACGAGCAGCGATATACCGGCACTTCGGCGCGGCCTCGCCGTGCTGCGGCTGATGGCGACCAGGGCGGGGCCGATCGCCGCGTCCACCATCGCGCGCGAGCTCGACATCCCCCGTTCCACCACATATCACCTGCTCGCGGAGTTGGAGGAGGCTCGCTTCGTCACCCGGCTGCCCGCCGAGCGGCGCTACGGCCTCGGCATTGCCGCCTTCGAACTGGGTTCGGCCTATCTGCGCCACGATCCACTGGAGCGGGTGGCCGGGCCGTTGCTACGCGAGCTGGCCGGGCGGGTCGGGCACAATACGCACCTCGGAGTCCTGCACGGTAACGAATTGCTGTATCTGATCAAGGAGCGCCCGCCGCGCCCGGAGACGCTGGTCACCGATGTCGGCGTGCGGTTGCCCGCGCAGCTCACCGCATCGGGCCGGGCGATCCTGGCGCATCTGCCCGCCGCCCATGTACGGGCGCTGTTCCCGTCGGCGGCGGCCTTCGTGCGCCGCACCGACCGCGGGCCGACCAGCCTCGCCGCGCTGCGCGGCATTCTGGCCGCCGAGCGCCGTCGCGGCTGGGCGAGCGAGGACGGCCATGTCACCGCCGGATTCGCCTCGGTCGCCTATCCGGCCTTTGATCACGACCATCGGCCGATCGCGGCGATCAGCGTGACATTGCGACACCACTGCGAGCGGATTCCCTGCGCCGCCGACTGGGCCGATCTCGCCGCCCAAGTGCGCAACACCGCAGACGATCTCACCCGGCGCATCGGTGGGCGGGTGAGCTGAGGATCAGCCCTGTCCGTAAGCGAACAGGGAGCAATCGTTGTGATGCCACGTCTCGTCCGCCTTTTCAAGGTACTTCCGGCCGCATTCGCGACACACCGGCGCGCAGCCCAAGATTCAGCTATCCGATGGTTACGCTGGCAGATCATCGGCCGGCGCGTCGCTGCGCAGGTGACGCACGACCGAACAGTGCCGGATGGGGACAGGAGCTCGATGCGAACACCGATGCGCCGACGTGCCCTCGTCGCACTCGCCATGATCGCGACCGCACTGCTGCTGCCCGGTGTCGCCATGCCGAGCGCGCACGCCTCCATCGCACCGTTCGCCCGCGAATTCCTCTGGGGCGTAGCATCATCCGGCTTCCAATCCGAGGGCCACGCGCCGGACAGCAATTGGACCCGCTACATCGATTCCGGCAAGGCCGGGGACGACTACGAGAATTCGGTCGACTTCTACCGGCGCTATATCTCCGATATCAATCTGGCCGCCCGCCTCGGGGTGCGGGTGTACCGGGTCGGCATCGAATGGGCGCGCGTGCAGCCGCAACCCGACACCTGGGACGAGGCGGCATTCGGCTTCTACGACAATGTGATCGCGCGCATTCTCGCCGCCGGTATGCGGCCGATGCTCACCCTCGATCACTGGGTGTATCCCGGCTGGGCCGCCGATCGCGGCGGCTGGCGCAATCCGGGCATGGTCGAGGATTGGCTGGTCAATATGCGAAAAGTGGTGAGCCGCTATACCTCTCGCAATCCGCTGTGGGTCACCTTCAACGAGCCGGCCGCCTATATCGGCACGGAGTTGCGCATCGGTGCGATCACCCCCGATGAGGCGCCCGCGATGTTGGACCGAATTACCCAGGCGCACAACGCAATTTATGACACCATTCATAAAAGCATGCCCGACGCGCAGGTGACGAGCAATCTCGGCTATGTCGCGGGTGCCGAGACCGAGGTGAATCAGCCGATTGTGGATCGGATCGCGGATAAGCTCGACTTCATCGGCGTCGACTACTATTTCGCGCCGGTGCCGGAAACCAGCAAAGCGGTGCAGGGCGGTTCGAACGAGGGTCCGCCGATCTGGGAACTGCCCATCCATACCGAGGGCATCTATTACGCATTGCGTCACTACGCGAAGCTGTTTCCCGATCGCCCACTGTATGTCGTGGAGAACGGCATGCCCACCGAGGACGGTAAGCCGCGCACCGACGGCTACACCCGCTCCGACCACCTCCGCGACACCGTCTACTGGCTGCAGCGCGCCAAGGCCGACGGCATCAATGTCATCGGCTACAACTATTGGAGCCTCACCGACAACTACGAATGGGGAAGCTACACACCGCGTTTCGGCCTCTACACCGTCGATGTGCGGACCGACCCCACCCTGACCCGCCAACCCACGGACGCGGTCGACGTCTACCGCGGCATCATCCGGTCCGGCGGCGTTCCGGCCGACTACCGCCCGACCCGTGCACCGGTCGAATGCGGACTGGTCGACCCACCCGACAGCTGCGACGAAACCGTCAGCGTTCCCTAGCCGCAGACGCGCCAACGGTTTCGCCCGGCTCCAGAGCAACTACTCGCCGACCAAGAGCGCATCCTCGGGTCGGATCATCCGGACACCCGCACTACCAGGGACCGGGTCCTATTCCTGCAACAGCAAATCCGATTCCGGCATAAGCAACTCGGACCGGATTCGCCCGAATCGAATCCGAGCCAGTGATTCAGCCTGCCGTCGCCGAGTTCCGGCATCGACGCGGCGTGACTATTCGTCCGATGTCGATATGGCCGGTAGCGCGCCCTCGAGCCACCAGTGGGTATAGGCGAGACCGGCCGCGGCTGCGATCAACGCGGCGGGAATGACGAAACCCCAATGGGCACTTACGGAATAGAGTGCCAC
The DNA here is from genome assembly GCF_053602975.1 of Nocardia sp. NPDC004278. Taxonomy (NCBI): domain Bacteria; kingdom Bacillati; phylum Actinomycetota; class Actinomycetes; order Mycobacteriales; family Nocardiaceae; genus Nocardia; species Nocardia sp. NPDC004278. Next base: position 207,836 of record NZ_JBSGEQ010000013.1, on the reverse strand, counting down.
TGCGACGGCGGCGCCGAGTACCACGGCGGCAATACGGGCGACGGCGAGCGGTTCGATGCGGCGGGCGGTGACAAGATCGCTGACGAGACCGGTGAAGGTGCTGGTCATGTAGGTCGTGGGCGATCGGCGATCAATAATGAGGACAGCGGCCGACTGGACACCCATCGCCAGCGCGGCCGCACCGAGCAGCAGCAGGCGAACGACACCGACCGCACCGGCGAATACGGCAACCGCGGCCAGCACGACCATCAATACCGCCTCGCCCGCGAGACAGTGACGCAGACGTGCGATGCGCAGCGGCCCCGCAGGCATGGCGCGACACCAGCGCGCCGCCGCCGCGACACCGAAGAAATAGCTGACGAGAACCACCAGCGGCGGTGTCAACTCGATGCCGGATATACCGAGGGCCGCACCGAGCAACACCAGATTGCCGGTCAACACGCTGGCGAACACGTTGCCCAGTTCGGTGAATACCAACCCGTCCGTCGCACCCGCTCCGGCCGACAGCAAGACCAGCACCGTCGGCCCGACCGGCAACCGCCACGGACGTTCATGCTTCATCTGCATAACCGCGACGGTATCGGCCGGGCATCGGCGTGCCTCGGTCGGCTATTTCTTATCGGCGGTCAACTGCCCGGCCGCACCCCAGCTGTCGGCGGGCGTCTCGTGGATCCAGACCTGCACAGTCTCGGCGGGAATCCGGTAGGCGTCGACGAAGGCATCGGTGATCCGGCGGACCAGATCCCGCTTGAGTTCGACGGTGCGCGGGCCCTGCTGCACGGTGACAATGGGCATGACTGACTCTCCTCACTGAAAAGGGTTGGGACAGACCACATCCGGGCTTTCCACTGTGGGTTCCCGCCCGGTTCGGCGGCCTGTCATCAGTTCACCCGATCGAAGATCATCGACCAAGGGCCAGTTCGTTCGCACAGCGATAACGAGTCCTTATTGTTCGAGGTACCGCGCGCTTTCCGCCGGTAGGAGCGTTCGAAGTAGCTCCGAACCGGGGGCATCGGTTCCCGCACGCAGGGCCACGGCGATCGGCAGGCTCATGCCACCGTCCGCGAACGGCCGGAAGACCACCCGGGGGTTGTGCACCTGGTCGGCGTTGGCGGCGTAGATCACTGTCCACATGGCCACGGCGGTGCCGATCGCGGCCAAATTGTCCTGCAGGGTGGTCGCGGTCGGCGCCGGCACCGGCTCGAAACCCGCACGCTGACAAGACATCAGCACCAGATCCACCAGCGCCGGATGATTGCGCCGCTCGGTCATCCGCAGTGGCACCGACGCCAAATCGGCCAATCGCACCGTCTCCTGCGCCGCCAGCGGGTGCCGGGCGGGCAGAGCCGCGACGAGCTGGTCGTCCCATGCGTGCAGATACTCCAGGTCGGCGGTGTCCTCGATGGCGGGCGCGCGCACGAAGGCGGCATCGAGTCGACCGTCGGCCACCTGCGCCAATCGCTCACGCACCGGCAGGGTGACCAACTCGATCCGCACCTGTGGAAGGCGCTCGGCAAAGGCATCCAGGATGGTGTCCAGCCGCGCACCCAGCCCGGTCACCGTGCCCAGCCGGAATACCTCCGCCCGCGCACCGGCCAGATCGGCCACCGCTGCCCGAGCCTGATCGGCCGCGCTCAGCACGCTCCTCGCCGCGGGCAGAAACCGCACCCCAGCCTCCGTCAGCCGCACCCGCCGCGGCGACCGATCCAGCAACTGGACCTGCAACTCCCGCTCCAGCCGCCGCACCTGCTGACTCACCGCAGGCTGGGCAATATGCAGCCGCTCAGCCGCCCGCCCGAAGTGCAATTCCTCAGCCACAGTGACGAAATAGCGCAACTGGCGCAACTCCACGGCGCGGACTCCTCAACTACCGATCAGTCCCCCCACAAAACCAACCCCCTTACCAACAAACCCAATTCACCCCCGCAAATCCCCCGTTGGACGGTCGATCACCATGCGCTGATGCAGGTAAACGTCGAGAGCAACCTGCATCAGCGCATTCTCGATGACGAGGCTATGTGGGGTTAGTTGGGGTAGACGTAGTGTTTGGGGGCGAAGTGGCCGGTTCCGCTGGAGCCGGCGTAGGGGACGTCCAGGGGGGCGGTGGTGAGTTTGTGGGGGTTGCCGTCGGGGTCGGCTTGCCAGCAATCCTGTTGTACGCCATGGAAGCTGGTGCAGACGATGCGGGTGTTGGTGCCGTAGGGGGAGGTCAGGCGGTTTCGGTCGGAAAGGGGGTTCCAGTAGTCGGGGTCGGATTGGACGGCGAAATTCTTGGTCTCGTATACCTCGAATGCGCCGCCGCCGTCCGAGGGCCAGTCATCGGCGGCGGCGGTGCCAGCACCGATCAGCATTGCGGCGCCGGCCATTGCGGAGAGTAGGGCGATCCGCGGAACACGCTTGGTTTCGAAGTGCATCGCTATCCTCTTCTGCTTCCAGAGTTTCTGGAACAGCCTGAGCATGCTAGCCGGGTCGGAGTCCAACGGGTGATCAGTGGGCATCGTGGCCAGTCGATCGACCGCTATTTCCTCGACCACTGTTCCCTGGATTCCTCCGAACCCTCGGCTGGGCAATCAGCAGAGCGGGCACCCCGCGTACGGGGTGCCCGCTCTGGAGCAAGGTACCCGGTGGCTATCCGGGCGGCGCTATGTGCCGAAACTACTTCGGTGCGTTGAACGGCTGGTTGATCGTGGTGAAGTACTGCACGGCCGCCAGTATCGCAACCGGGGCGGTCACAAAAAGCTGCCCCGCCAGGGTGCCCAACGCGCCGACGGCCACGATCCCGCCCAGGCAGCCGACCGCCGCTGCGGGTATGAACGGGCCGAACAAACCCACAATCGTCGCCGCCGCCACCGTCGCGCCGACGATGCCCCCGAGCAGGCAGCCCACGGCACCACCAGCGATGCCGCCGACAAGGGTGCCGATCGTGGCACCTGCGCTGATGGTGGAGGCCAGCCGGTTCCAGGCGGCCTGTTCCCGGTCGTAGGGTGTCTTCCACGGCGCGGTGTCCTCATACGGCAGCGCCACCGGCTGGTATACCGCATGCGCCAAGTCGAACTGCGGCGTCAGCACTGCGGTCCGGTCGTGCAGGTCTGCGGCAATCGGGAACACGAAATCGTCTACCCGGAAGGATAATTCGGTGCCCGCGAGCGTTGTACCGTTGGCCGCCTTGATCTTGAATACTCCGTTGTCCACATCCAGTGATCCGGCATCGGTGTGGATCACGGTGGACTCTGCGGTCGTATTCGCCGTGTAGTTCACTACATCGTCGGTATTCGGAGCGGCACCGGCGGTACCGGCGGCGACTCCGAGCGCCGTGGTCAACATGGTGGCCACCACGGCGAAATTCGTCATCTTCACTTGCTTTTCCTCATCATCGGGCCACTTACACGATCCAGCGGCACTGGCGCAATCTTGCAGCAAATGTTATGAAAATGAAACCCCCGAATTTGATGTCTGCAAATAGAGGATTCCGGCTGCAGTTTCGAACCCCGTTCAGGCCCGGCATCCGAGCCGGTGAAGTACTGAACTGCGGCGGCAATGGCGACCGGAGCGGTGACGAACAGCTGTCCGGCAATGGTGCCGAGTGCGCCGATAGCGACGATGCCGCCGATGGCCGCGGCCGGGATGAACGCACCGAACAGACCGACGATGGCCGCCGAGGCAACGGTCGCACCGGCGATACCGCCGAGGACGCAGCCGGCGGCGCCACCGTCGAGACCGCCGACCAGGATGCCGATGGTGGCGCCCATGCGATGGTGTCCTTCATGCCGCACACATTGGACGCGGACAGCGCACTCCCCGGGCCGACGTAGTCAGCGCGTTTCGAGGACCGCCATGGCTGCGTTGTGACCGGGGATACCGCTGACTCCGCCGCCGCGTACCGCGCCGGCACCGCAGAGGAAGACATTCGGCACATCGGTCGCCACGCCCCAGCGAGCCGCAGGGGTATCGGCTTCGTCGGTGCGGTATGGGAAGGCCAGGTCTCGGTGGAAGATGTGGCCGCCGGGCAGGCCGACCTCGCGCTCCAGGTCGAGTGGCGATTTCGCTTCGATGCAGGGTGCGCCGTACTCGTCCGCGGCGAGGCAGTCGACGAGAGGTTCAGCGAGTACCGCATCCAGTTGGGCGAGTGCGGCTTTCACCGCCATTGCCTTCGCCGCTTCCGGGTCGGACTCGAAAAGCCTTGCCGGAGTGTGCAATCCGAACAATGTGAGGGTATGCATGCGGGAGTCGGGCGCGAGGATCGAGGGATCGGTCAGCGTGTGACAGTAGATCTCCGACGGCGGGGCGGACGGGATCCGTCCGGCAGCGGCCTCGCGATAGGCCTGTTCCAGTTGCGAATACGATTCGGCGATATGGAATGTTCCGGCGAAGGCCTCGCGCGGATCGGTCGCGATGTCGCGCAGCCGGGGTAGCCGCCGCAACACCATATTCACCTTCAGTTGCGCGCCTTCGGGTTTCGGCTCCCCCGGGACGCCGAGCAACCGCGTGAGCTCGTGTGGTGCCGCATTGACCAGCACATGCCGTGCGCCGACCACCTCGTCCCGATAGTGCACTTCCGCCGTGACATTGTCGGATTCGACCTCGGTCACCTCGCTGCCGGTGATCAGCTCGGCCCCGGCCGCGCGGGCCGCGTCGGCGAGTGCGTCGGTGAGCGCGCCCATACCGCCGATCGGCACATCCCAGTCGCCGGTGCCGCCGCCGATCACGTGGTAGAGGAAGCAGCGGTTCTGCCGCAGGCTCGGGTCGTGCGCATGGGTGAAAGTCCCGATGAGCGCATCGGTGAGCACGACACCGCGCACGGTGTCATCGGCGAAGGTCGACTCGACCGTCTCCCCCAGCGGCCGCTCGAACAGTGCCGCCCAGGTGGTGGCATCGTCGACCACCCGCTCGAGCGACGACCGCGACGGCAATGGCTGGGTCAGCGTCGGGAACACCCGTTGCGCGAGCCGACCGGTCGCGCCGTAGAACCGCTGCCATGCCCGGAAATCATGATCGGATCCGGTGAGCTGCACAAAACTGTCCCTGGTCCGAGCCTCGGATGCGGTGTCGACCAATAACCCGCCGTCCCCGACCGGCGTATACGACGAGATCCGCCTGCGCCGCGTCGCGAATCGCAAACCCAACTCCGCGACGATCTGGCGCGGCAGCAGGCTCACCAGATACGAATACCGCGACAATCGCGCATCGACCCCCGGGAACACCCGCTCCGAGACCGCGGCCCCACCGGTGTGATCCTGCCGCTCCAGCACCAGCACCGATCGCCCGGCCCGCGCCAGATACGCGGCGGCCACCAACCCGTTATGGCCACCGCCGACCACCACCACGTCATAGGAGGAGCGCATCGGTTTCATCTGTCCTGCCTATCACGGATTCCAGGGATTGCGGTGACGGCGGACGATTGCGGGGAAATTACGGCCGGGTTTCCATATTTCCCTGCGATTGACCAGCGCTCACTTCACACTTAGTTTCTGGCAAACGCTGTATGAGGGCGGCGTTTTCACCCGGGAGCGATCATGACCGAAGCCAACGCACCATCCGACGACGAACGTCGCCTTGCCGAACTCGGCTACAAACAGGAACTGGCCAGGTCTTGGTCCGGATTCTCCAACTTCGCCATCAGTTTCACCATCGTCTCGATCCTGACCGGCGGTTTGGCCAGCTATGGCATCGGTCTGGCCAACGGCGGTCCGATCACCATGGCATGGGGCTGGCCGCTGGTCTCGGTGATGGTGTTGTTCGTCGGGCTGGCAATGGCCGAATTGGCCTCGGCCTACCCGACTTCCGGCGGTCTGTACTGGTGGGCGTCGGAGTTGGGCGGTCCGGTCTGGGGCTGGTTTACCGGATGGTTCAACCTGATCGGCCAGATCGCGGTGACCGCCGCCATCGATTACGGCGCGGCGATCTTCACCACCGCGGTGCTGAACGTCATCGGCATCGATATCGGAACCGACCGCACCGCAATCTTTCTCGTCTTCACCGCGATCCTGATCCTGCACGCCGTGCTCAACGCGATCGGCCCGCATCTGTCCGCGGTGATCAACAATATCTCGGCCTGGTGGCATGTCGGCGGCGTGGCGATCTTCGTCATCGTGCTCGGTTTCGGCGCGAGCCACCATCAGAGCGTCGGGTTCGTCTTCACCGAGACCGTCGACAATAGCGCGGTCGGCTTCGGTGGCGTGGCGTTCAGCTTCCTGCTCGGATTGCTGCACGCGCAATACACTTTCACCGGATATGACGCCTCGGCGCATATGTCGGAGGAGACCCACGACGCCGCGCGCACGGCGGCCAAGGGCATCATCAATACCATCATCGTCTCCGCCGTTGCCGGATATCTGCTCATCATGGCGGTCACCTTCGCCATTCCGAATCTCGACGATGCATTGGATCCGAACAAGAACAGCGGCTATCCGGTGATCTATATCCTGGAGAACTCGCTGAATTCGTTCTGGTCGGGTCTGCTGCTGATCATCGCCGCGATCGCGCAGCTGTTCTGTGGTTATGCCTCGGTCACCTCGGCCTCGCGCATGCTGTTCGCGTTCTCCCGCGACGGCGCGGTACCGGGATCGGCGTACTGGTCGCGACTTTCGGCCCGCAAGGTACCGGTGCACGCCGTGCTGTTCATCTCGTTCTTCTCGTTCGTGCTGTTGATTCCCTCGATGCTGGTGCCCGCGGTGAATGCGCCGACCGCCTACGCGGCGGCCACCTCGGTCGCCACCATCGGCCTCTATATCGCCTATGGCATCCCGATTCTGCTGCGCCAGTTGCACGGCAGCCGATTCCAGACCGGCCCTTGGCAACTCGGTCACTGGTATCGACCGGTTGGTGTGATCGCCCTGGTCTGGATCGTATTGATCAGTGTGCTGTTCATACTGCCGACCGATGACCGCGGCTACCCGTGGAACAGCGAATTCACCTGGAACACCGTCAATTACGCACCGATCACCCTGGTCGGCGTGGTCGGCGCGATCGGTATCTGGTGGGCGGTATCGGCCAAGCACTGGTTCACCGGACCCAAGCGCACGGTCGAGGCTCCGCCCGAACCGGAGGCCGAGGCCACTGCCAACGCCTAACCCAGTAGCGCGAACAGGGTCCGGCGGATCGCCACGGACGCCTCGGCCTGCGAGCGGCCTCGGCGTTCGACGAGGTGGTGCCGGGTCGGCCAGCCGACGGCGGCGTCGACGAGATCGAGCAGTTCCTCGTCGATGCCGCCGTCGACGGTCAGTTCCGCTGCGAAGGTACGGGCCAGCGCATCGCGAATCCGCCGGTCGGTCAACCGCATTCGCTCGTCCACTCCGGGCACGGTATGCGATTCGAGCAGCCCGAGCAGCCGGGGATTGCGCTGCAGTGCGAAGATCGCCTCGCTCTGGCGCACCACCGCATCAATGCGCTCGGCCAGTGGCAGTCGCGGATCCGGCGTCGCGATCAATGCCTCGACCCGTTCCGATTGCACCTCGACGACCGCTACCCGCAGGTCATCGCGTCCGGGAAAGTGCACGAAGACGCTGCGCTCGGAGACCCCGGCCCTGGCCGCTATGCGCCTACCGGTCGGATCGAGTTCGCCGTCCTGAATCGCCGCGAGCAGCGCGGCGATAATCGCGGCGCGCGTCTGTTCCGGATTGCGCCTGCGTCGGGCGCCCGCAGTGCTCTCATTCATATCCGCATCCGATCACAGCGACCCCATGAGCACATCCGCTGGTATGGCATCCACCGTAACCGCTATTGCAGTCACACTGCAATAGCGGTTACGGTGGGCTCGCCGAGGACGGACAGGAGAGACGATGGTCGAGCACCAGGACGACGACAACCGGACACCGCGGGTGTCGCGCCGCGGAGTATTCGGGGTCGGAGCGGCGGCACTCGCGGTGGCTGGTGTCGGCGTCGGTCTCACCGCGTGCGGCGACTCCGATGAGGTGAACCCCGCCACCGCACCCACCGATCCGAGCGATCACATCGCCGATGCCAATAAGCGGTTCGCCGCAACGCTGCCCTTCTCCGACACCACCGATTTCGCCGACGCCGACCGCGGCTGGATCGCCTCGCTCGAGCCCGGCGTGGTCAACGACGCCAGCGGAAAGGTGGTGTGGGACACCGACTCCTACGCTTTCCTGCGCGAGCCCTGTCCACTGTCGGTGAATCCGAGCTTGTGGCGGCAATCCCAGCTGACGGTCAAGCAGGGCCTGTACGAAATTGCACCGGGCTGCTACCAGATCCGCGGTCTCGACCTGTCGAATATGACGCTGATCGAAGGCAATACCGGCGTAGTCGTCATCGATCCGCTGATCTCGACCGAGACCGCGGCCGCCGGACTCGCGCTCTACCGCGCCCATCGCGGCAATCGCCCGGTCACCGGTCTCATCTACTCGCATTCACATGTCGATCACTTCGGCGGCGCGCTCGGCGTCACCACCCGGGAGGACGTCGCGGCGGGGCGCTGTCCGGTGCTCGCGCCGTCCGGCTTCCTCGAACACGCGGTTGCCGAGAATATCTACGCGGGCACCGCGATGTCCCGGCGTGCGGCCTATATGTACGGCGCGGCCCTCCCCCGCGGCCCCAAGGGGCAGATCGGTGCGGGCCTGGGCCAGACCACCTCGACCGGCACCACGACACTCATCGACCCGACCCTCGATATCACGCACTCCGGCCAGCAGGAGGTCGTCGACGGTGTGCGCATGGTGTTCCAGCTGACGCCGGGCACCGAGGCACCGTCGGAAATGAACTTCTATTTTCCGGACCGCCGCATGCTGTGTATGGCCGAGAACGCCACCCACACGCTGCACAATATCGTCACGCTGCGCGGCGCGCTGGTGCGCGACCCGCATGTATGGTCGCGCTACCTCACCGAGTCGATCAACCTGTACGGCCGCAATGCCGATCTGGTCTTCTCCTCGCACCACTGGCCAGTCTGGGGCACCGACCGGATCGTGGAATTCCTTGCGGTGCAACGGGATCTGTACGCCTACCTCAATGATCAGACGCTGCGCCTGTTGAACCAGGGCTATGTCGGCAGCGAGATCGCCGAAATGCTGCAGCTACCGCCCGGGATCACGAAGGAGTGGTCGACCCATGGCTATTACGGGTCGGTCAGCCATAACGTCAAGGCCATCTACCAGCGCTATATGGGCTGGTTCGACGGCAATCCGGCACATCTGTGGGAACACCCGCCGGTCGAATCGGCCAAGCGGCACGTCGATGCCATGGGCGGTGCGAAGGAGGTGCTGAAGAAGGCGCAAAAGGCTTATGACGCCGGCGATTACCGGTGGGCCACGCAACTGGTGAACTACGTGATCTTCGCCGATCCGGATAACACCACGGCAAAACACCTGCAGGCCAGCGTCTTCGAACAACTCGCGTACGGCGCGGAAAACGCCACCTGGCGCAACTTCTACCTCAGCGGCGCCCACGAACTGCGCAACGGACCGTTCGGCACCCCCACGAAGGCCAACGCACAGGGCATGCTGGCGGCACTGACCATCGACCAGGCCTTCGATGCCATCTCACTGTTCGTCAACGGCCCCAAGGCCTGGGACGTCAAGGCCACCACCGACTGGCGCTTTACCGATGCCGAAAACCGCACGCAGCGCGTCGAATTGCGCAATGGCGTGCTGATCCACTACGCCCGCACCCCCGACGACGGTCTGCCCGCCCCCGACGCCACCCTCACGCTGACCCGCGCCACATTCGCCAGCGCCATGCTCGCGGGCGGCAGTGTCGCCGACGCGATCATCAAGGGCCAGATCAAGGTCGACGGCAACATCGCCGCCCTGCAGAAACTCAACGGCCTCTTCGACCGCCCCGATCCGAACTTCGCGATCGTCACGCCATAGAGGGTTCCTAATCGCCGAAAATCCAACGAAGTTCGGGATGTCGGCTGATCGGAGGCCGGGTGGGTAACCAGCGGTTATGTTTCCTCAGCCGGGTATAGGGCGCAGGCTGGTTCCGGCACGGGCGGCAGCGCGGCCCTCGCGTGTGAGGGTGACGGTGTGCATCCGTCCGAGGGTGGTGGGCCGCCAGTCACGGGCGATCAGCCCGCGGGCAGCCAGGGTGGTGCGTATTGGCGCTCACATTGGTGACCACCGGTAACGACTGCGGCGTGTGCTGCCTTCAGTAGGCGCCGGAGGTTCAGGTGCGCGCCACACTCAGCTTGTGCCAGGCGCATCGGTGTTGCGCAGCAGTCTGTCCACGAGGAGTTCGGGGTAGCCGGAGGCCGGCGGGTCGATGCCGAAGATCGCCCGCAGGTAGAGCGGTGCGATTAGCTGGTCGAGGATCTGCTCCGGGGGCGGAGGGTTCTCGCCGCGGGCAACGGCCCGCTCGCGGATGCGCTCGATGGCGTGGAGGCGGCGCTGGAAGTGCTGTGCGCGTTCCGCCTGTGCGTCGGCACTGCTCGGCATGGACAGGGCGACGGCTCGTACGAGGAGACGGCCTTCGGGTGTGCGGATGCTCGCCACCCCCGCCTGCGCCCAGGCGGTGAGGTCACCGCGCAGGGTGCCGGTGTCCTTTAGTGGCCAGTCTCGTTCCAGGCGGGTGGTGACTACGTCGGCCAGGAGCGCCTCACGGCTGCCCCAGCGCCGGTAGACGCTGGTGTGGTTGACCCCGGCGTGTTGAGCGATCGCGGGGATGGTGAGCTCTGCGCCCCCGGGTGCGGACAGCAGGTCGATGACCGCCTGATGGACGGCCGAGCGGACCTGCTCAGGGCTCTTGCGGATGCGTGCGGTCGACTGCTTCGAAGTCACCCCCTCATCGTAAGCACAGATATTTGCTTATTGATCCTCGGCTGGTCTACAGTTCTGCACAAGCACAGATCTGTGCTTACTGCCCGAGGAGAGTACGGACGATGAAGCAGCTGCTGTTCCCCAACAACCCCCAGTTCTGGTACGAGACCCTGCGCTCGATGAGCCACATCGCCTACGGCGGCGCCGACTTCGGCGAGGTGGTCTCCACCGGCGAGCGCATCGTCGAGGGCGACTACGACAGCTGGTACACCGAGTGGCTGGCCACCGCCGACCGCGTGGCCGGCGAGGCGCAGAAGGCGCTGGACGCCGGCCACCCGGTCAGTGCGCGGGACGGCTTCCTGCGGGCCTCCAACTACTACCGCTCGGCCGAGTTCTTCCTCCACGGCCAACCCTGCGACCCCCGCCACGACCACGCCTACGACCGCAGCGTGGCCTGCTTCCAGTCTGCGGCGGCGCTGTTCACCCCGATCATCGAGCCGGTCCGCATCCCCTACGAGGGCACCACCCTGCCCGGCTACCTTTACCGGGCCGACACCACCAGTACCCCGCGGCCGACCCTGATCATGCACAACGGCTTCGACGGCACCGCCGAGGAGTTGCACTTCTTCGGCGCCATGGCCGGCGTCGAGCGTGGCTACACCGTGCTGGTCTTCGACGGCCCCGGAATGCCCGGACCACGCCACCATCAGTGCATGGTCTTCCGCCCGGACTGGGAGAACGTCATCACCCCCGTGATCGACTTCGCCGAGACCATCCCGGAAGTCGACAACAGCCGCATCGCACTTCTCGGTATCAGCATGGGCGGCGTCCTCGCCCCCAGGGCTGCGGCCTTCGAGCACCGCCTGGCCGCGCTGATCGCCGTCGACGGCGTCTACGACCTCGGCCAGATATCGACGCGGAACATCCCCGGGGACCGCAAGGAAGCCGAACGGATCCTGCGCGCGGAATCCGCCCCCGAACTCGATGCCGCCCTCCGGCAGCTCATGTCCACTGACGCAACCGCCCGCTGGGCGATCAACCACGGCATGTACGTCATGGGCGTCGAAACCCCCAGGGCCTTCAATGCCTCCTACCTCGACTACACCCTCGCCGACGGCATCGCGGAGCGGATCCAGTGCCCCACCCTGGTGTGCGACGCCGCCGAGGACGAGTTCTTCAAGGGCCAGCCCGAGCAGCTCTACGGCCACCTGACCTGCCCCAAGACCCTGATGGTGTTCACCGCCGAGGAAGGCGCGGGCGCCCACTGCCACCCGGGCGCGATGCGCCTGTCCCAAGCCCGCATCTACGACTGGCTCGACGACACCCTCGCCGTGACAGCTTGAAGAGGCCGCCGACCTGGCATCCCGACGGGTCCCTGCCTGCAGGTAATCCGCTGATCGTGAGCGGGTGTTGATTGCCACCCAAGATGGAGATGCTGGGGCCTGGGTTGCCAGTTGGCGGGCGCGGCTCATGCCTGCTCTACGCCCACGAGGGACACCGTGACCGGGCCAGCGCGGATCACCCGCGCCGAAATCAGGTACGGAACCCCGTAAAGCCAAGGACCTCGGAAACGACCGGTCCGGTGACGGCGCCCGCTTCCACGGTCGAGGCGGCCTGCAGCTGACCGGCCGCACCAACTACCGGAAGGCAAGCGATGCTCTCGAGGTCGACTTCGTCGGAAACCCCGACTTGGCCAAAGACCCGAAGTACGCCTTCGCCACTGCGGGATGGTATTGGGATTCCAAGGATTTGAACGACGACGCGGATAAATCCGATATCGATGCGATCACCCATACGATCAACGGCGGTAGTAATGGAAGTGCGGAGCGCAATGAGAACTACCGCCGCGCAAGCAAAGTCCTCGATACGGAATGATCGCAAACGATTTGGTCATTGACGCCCGAGTGGCACATGGTCCGAAACCATATGCCATTCAACGTCTTAGACGGTGTCCCATGTCGCCGATTTTGCCTTCGCGACCTTCTTGTAGCAGGTGAGTGTGGCAGCGAGTGAAGCTCATGTCCATGGCGGGCGTTCGAGCACGTCGAGTACGGAAAACCGGTTGACCGGCCCATGCTTTCAGCGGGTAAGGCCAGCCTCCTGGTCGGCGGCAGCGATTGCGTCGTGAAAGCGCTTGTGCACCCAATGGCGCTGGCCCAGGATGTTCACCTGTCCCCATCGGCCGGAGACCGGACCGAGCTGGGTGTGTCGTGGCAACGTGCCCACCAGCTGCTGCGGCTTGGCGCCGCCCGACAACTTGCTGCTCTCCAGCACATATATGGCGTTCTGAGTGACTGCCACGCAACGGTACTTGTTCCAGAACATCGTAAGACCAGTGAGATATGTGATGAGGAAGAAGATGAAGCTGGGCGCGGTCTGACAGATGAACACCTGCCGGATTTCACTGCCTGCGGGAAGTAGCGGCGCCGAACGCTCGACCAGGTCCTTCCGTGGTTCGGACCGCGCCGGACGATCCGGGTCGGGGCTGCTTGTCACTCGAGAATTCATACCACGTGTCTTCGGTGGATGTGATTCGTCTGCGCGCGTCGGAATCGTTTGTGCCGCATGATGTTCGACTCATGATCGATGAACTCTCGAAACATCTTGTGCCAGACGAACTGTGGACTCGGTCTGCTCGATCACCCGGTTTCGGGCGCTGGCGCGGGCGAGGTTCGTAGCCGGCCGACGGCCGCGTCGAAGGCGGCGGCGAGGTGGGCGGACGAACCGGTGACGGTCGTCAGGATCATGCCGCCGTGCACCGCGGCGAGCACGGCCGAGGCGGTCGCGTCGGGGTCCGCGTCGGGGTCCATGTCACCGGCGGCCTGCATCCGTTGAATGCTGGTGCGAATGATGTTGTGCCACTGCAGCATCAGCCGCCGGACGACTGCCGCGGCGCCGGGAGTGGCGGTGGACAGGTGGTGCACAAGCGTCTGCATCGGGCAATCGGCACCGGTGCGATCGAATTCCCCCAGCAACTGTTCCCGCCAGCTGTCCCACGCCTGCCAGGTGACGAGCGGATCGATGCGTTCGTGCAGGATGCCCAGAATACGGTCGGCTTCGGTGGCCGCCACCTCGGTCAGCAGTTCGTCCTTCCCGCCGGGGAAGTAGTGGAACAGCTGACTCTTGCTCGCCTGCGATCGCTGCCGGATGTCGTCGAGAGTTGTTGCGGCGACACCTATTTCGAGTACGGCGCGGGTAGCACCCGCCAGAATCCTGGCGCGGGTTTCGCGTCCCTTGGCAGTGCTGCGCTGCGGCATCGACCCAGTGTAGAGCCGCGGCGAAACCGTACTTGCGGGTCCATTTTCCGGGGCGCAGCATCGGCGACCAGGAGACGGAGGAGGACTCGATGGTGACACGACAGCGCGTACTGGTGACAGGAGCAACCGGGAAGACCGGTAGCAGGGTGGTGACCGGTCTGCGGCAGCACGGGATCGAGGTGCGCGCAGCGTCCCGCTCCGGTGCGGTCCGCTTCGACTGGAACGACCCGCAGACCTGGGCGGACTCCCTCGACGGTGTGCGCGCGGTATACCTGGCGACCCCGATGACGAGCGAGGGGTTCGGCGCCGCCGCGGTCGCCGACTTCGTCCGGTTCGCGACCGCCCGCGGTGTCGAGCAGATGGTGTTGCTGGCGGGGCGCAGTGCGCGCGCCGACCCGCGGAGCCCCTACATGAACGCACTGGAGGATCCGATCCGGACCAGCGACACCGAGTGGACGATCCTCAGCCCGGGCGTCTTCCAGCAGAACTTCCTCACCGAGGGCTGGCGGGCCGGCATCAACGCCGGCGCCGTGGAACGGGTGGAGGCCGCGCCGGATATCCCCGTCGATTTCATCGATGTCGCCGATATCGCCGAGGTCGCTGTGCGGGTGCTCACCAGCGCGGGCCACGGCGGGATGACATACGAGCTGTCCGGTCCACGCGCCCTGAGCTTCCGGGAGGCGGTCGGGATCATCGCCCGCACTCTCGCGCGGCCGGTGACCTACCACCGAACGGACCTCAACGATTGGCTGGTGCGGGCTCGGGCACGCGGGCTGTCCGAGGTGGAGATCGACTTCATGACCGTCAATCAGCTCGGGCAGGCCGGCGGCGCCTACAGCATTCCGTACACCGGCGTGCAGCAGGTCCTCGGCCGGGAACCGGCCGCATTCGAGCGCTTCGTCCGCGAGGCGGTCGTGGCAGGGGAATGGGGCCGGCCGTGGTGAGCCCCCGGGCACACCTCTACAGCCCAATTACGTTGCTGGATCGAGGCTTAGCTGTCCTCCTGGCCCAGGAACTGTTTCGCGTACTCGTACCCTTCGGTGCCTTCGGCCGCCGCCTTCGCGTAGACCAGATGTACGACACCGGTTTTGAAGGTGTCGGAGGAAAGCAGTTGCAGCGGAAGCGCGGAGTCGGTCTCCTCGAACAGTCGCAGACCCTTGCGTACCGCGATCGGGTGCACCAGCAAATGCAACTCGTCGAGTAAGCCGACCTCGAGCAGCTGGCGGACGACCGATACCGATCCACTGATACCGATGGGCGCCTCGCCCGGCTCGGTCTTCAGCGCCGCGACCGCCTCCACCAGATCCCCCTTCAGCACCTCGGAATTGCGCCAGGTGAAGGTGAGGTCCTGATGCGTGACCACAATCTTGCGCGCATCGCCGAGCCGCTTGGCCATCTCGGCGTCCACATCGCCAGCGAGTTCCCGCTCCGGCCACGCCGCGGCGAAGCCGTCATAGGTCTTGCGCCCCAACAGCAGCGTGTCCGCCGCACCGAGCTGACGGTTCACGGCCGTGGCCATCTCGTCATTGAAGTACGGGAAGTGCCAGTCCTGCGGGTTCTCGACGACGCCGTCGAGTGCGATGAACAGTCCCGCGGTGATTTTCCGCATCGGATCTCCTTGGTCGGTAACTACTGCGTCACCAGATCAGACGAACCGGAGCTCGGATAATCATCGCTCGCCGCGCACCACCGGGCCGGGCGATCGACTGCGGCGCAGTGCGAGTTGGAGTTCGAGCAGCAGTCGGTCGGCGGGGTCGGCGAGGTCCATCCCGATGATCTCTTCGACGCGGCGGATCCGGTAGCGCAGCGTATTCGGATGCACCTGCAGGGCCGTCGCGGCATTGCGCACGTCGCCGTGTTCGCGCAGATAGGTCTCGACGCTCTCGCGCAGATTCGCCGAATGCTTCCGGTCGTAGTCCAGCAGCTTGTACAGGCGCGGATCGTGCAGATGCGGCCGGTCACCGACGAGATCGAGGATTTCGCCGAGCAGCACCGCGGTGCGCGATTCGGCCAGCGTGGTCACCCGGTTCTTCTGGTAGGTCGCCGCGGTGCTGTCGAGTACCCGGTCCACCTCGGCGCGCGCACCGGCGACGTGGGCCAGATCCGGAACGGGACAGGCGATGGCGGCGCGCAATTCGAGCGCGCGCTTGGATTCGAGCTGCTCGACCAGCTGGCGGGTCCACGCGGTCACGGCTTCCGCGGATCGGTACTGCGGCAGCAGCACATAGACCCGGTCATCGAGCACGGTGGTGACCGAATCGCCACGAAATGAGCTGGCGCGCAAGCGAAGCATATTGCCGAGCGTCGCGGGCGACGGCGCGTTCGCACCGGGCGACGGCGCGAATCCGACCACCGCGGCCGGACCGGTCAGCGGCAGGTTCAGCGCATTGGCGACGGTGGGCACATCGGCAGCGCCGCCGCCGGTACCGAACAACCGCTGGATCAGCAGTGCCTCGCCGGTCGGCGCATCCAGACTGCGCGATATGAGTCGGGCGGCGATGGCCGACGCGCCGCGCAGGATTTCCGCGGCATCCGGTTTGAACGGCCGGTCACCCTGTTGCAGCCAGATTGTGCCGAGCATCCGCGGTGCACTCCCCTCGGCGTGCGCGCGGATGCTCACCACGAGGCGGCGCTTGATATTGAGCTCCTCGTGCGCCGGGACATCGATGACCTCGTCGGTCCCGCGCAGCCGATCGAATACACCCCACTCGCGCAGCACCCGCAGATAGTCGCGCGGCCCTTCGCGGCCGAGGATCGAAAGCACTCGCATCTGGTCGGCCGTCTGATCCGAGGCCGAATACGCCAGCACATGCGATTGCGGGTCCTCGATGGAGACCATCCCGCCCGCATTCTGGGCCACCATATGCGCCAGTCCGAACAGGTCGAGGTCTGCGGCCACCAACTCACCTTTCCTAGCCACGACCACCGCCCACTTTCATACGACTCGCCAATACGGTTATTCCATCTTTGTCCGCTTGTCCGATTCTGCGGGCAGCTTTGCGGTGTTGACTTCGGCTCACCCTCATATACCAGCAAGGAGGACTCATGGACGCCATCGTGTCCACGCCCCAGCCGGTCAACGAGCCGGTCGGCAGCTTCGCCCCGGGCAGCGCCGAACGCGCCCGTCTGCAGGCAAAGCTGACCGAACTCGCCGCTACGCCGACCGAGATCCACCATGTCATCGGCGGTGAACATCGGCGCACCTCGGGCAAGACCATCGATGTCGTGCAGCCGCACAACCACGGCGCGGTGCTCGGCACCCTCACCACGGCCGAGGCCCGCGATGTCGAGGACGCGATCGCCGCCGCTACTGCCGCGGCGCCCGGCTGGCGGGCGCTGTCGTTCGAGGATCGCGCCGCGATCTTCCTGCGGGCCGCGGATCTGCTGTCCGGCCCGTGGCGCGAAACCATTGCCGCCGCGACCATGTTGGGACAGTCCAAGACGGCGTACCAGGCCGAGATCGACGCGCCGTGCGAACTGGTCGACTTCTGGCGCTTCAATGTGCACTTCGCCCGGCAGATCCTGGCCGACCAACCGATTTCGACCCCGGGTGTGTGGAACCGGGTCGAATACCGCCCGCTCGAGGGCTTCATCTATGCGATCACTCCGTTCAATTTCACGGCGATCGCGGGCAATCTGCCGACCGCGCCCGCCCTGATGGGCAATACGGTGCTGTGGAAGCCGTCGCCCACCCAGGCGGTGGCGGCCTATTGGACGATGAAACTGCTGGAGGCCGCGGGGCTGCCGCCCGGTGTCATCAATATGGTGCACGGCGCGGGACCGAAGATCTCCGATGTCGCGCTGGCCGACCGGCGGCTGGCTGGCATCCACTTCACCGGTTCCACGGGGACCTTCCAGCATCTGTGGCGTGCGGTCGCGGCGAATATCGGCGACTACCACACCTATCCGCGGCTGGTCGGTGAGACCGGCGGGAAGGACTTCGTGCTGGCGCACAGTTCCGCGGATCCGGATGTGCTGACCACGGCGCTGATCCGCGGTGCCTTCGACTACCAGGGCCAGAAGTGCTCGGCCGCCTCGCGCGCGTTCATCCCGAAGTCGGTGTGGAGCAAGATGGGCCGCGACCTCATCGATAAGGTCGGCACGCTGAGCTACGGCGATGTCACCGACTTCGCGCATTTCGGCGGCGCGGTCATCGATCAGCGCGCCTTCGACCGCAATGCCGATGCCATCGCCAGGGCCAAGGCCACCCCGGGCCTCACCATCGCGACCGGCGGACATACCGACGACTCCGTCGGCTACTTCGTCGACCCGACCATCCTGCTCGGCGACGACCCCACCGATGCGGCGTTCAGCACCGAATACTTCGGCCCGATCCTGGCGATCCACGTCTACGATGATGCCGTCGCCGGATCCTTCGAATCGGCGCTCGAACTGGTCGACGGCGGTTCGGCCTACGGCCTGACCGGGGCGATCATCGCCGATGACCGCACCGCCGTTGCCGCGGCGACCGAGCGGCTGCGGTTCGCCGCGGGCAACTTCTACATCAATGACAAACCCACCGGCGCGGTCGTCGGCCAGCAGCCCTTCGGCGGATCCCGCGCGTCGGGCACCAATGACAAGGCGGGCTCACCGCAGAACCTGCTGCGCTGGACCTCGGCCCGCACCATCAAGGAGACCTTCGTCCCGCCGACCGAGCACACCTATCCGCACCAGGCACCCGAGGAGAACTGATGGCCATCTCCGGTTTGCTACGCCCCGCCATGCTCGCGGCCTCGCGGTCGCCGCGGCTCGAGCGCACCGTCACGCGGATGTCGACCACCAAGAAGCTGGTGGACCGCTTCGTCGCGGGAGCAGCCGAGCCGAATGCGGTGGCGGCCGTCGAAACTCTGCTGAATTCCGGTCGCTATATCACCGTCGACTATCTCGGCGAGGACACCACCGATATCGAGCAGGCGCGCAATACTGTGTCGCACTATCTGGCGCTGCTATCGCTGCTGCGCAGTTCGGCCACCGGATCTGTCGGGCCGCTGGAGGTTTCGCTCAAGCTCTCGGCGCTCGGGCAATCCCTGCCCAAGGACGGTCACGCGATCGCCCGCGCGCACGCCCATCAGATCTGCACGGCCGCCGCCGATGCAGGCGTACTGGTGACCATCGACGCCGAGGACCACACCACCACCGATTCGACGCTGTCGATCGTGCGTGAACTGCGCGCCGACTTCCCCTCGCTCGGCACCGTGTTACAGGCCTATCTGCGGCGCACCGAGGCCGACTGCCGGGAGTTCTCCGGTCCGGGCTCGCGCATTCGCCTGTGCAAGGGCGCATATCGCGAACCCGCGTCGGTGGCCTACCAGAGCAAGGCCGAGGTCGACCAGTCCTATCTGGACTGTCTGCGGATCCTGATGAAGGGTGACGGCTATCCGATGGTCGCCACCCACGATCCGGCGCTCATCGAGGCCGCCGGCGTATTCGCCACAGCCACCGCGCGCAAGTCCGACGATTTCGAGTTCCAGATGCTCTACGGCATCCGCGACGCCGAACAGCGCCGCCTGGTCGAGGCCGAACATCATGTCCGGGTCTACGTGCCCTACGGCGATCAGTGGTACGGCTACTTCATGCGCCGCCTCGCCGAACGCCCCGCCAATATGGCGTTCTTCCTGCGCTCGCTGCGCCCTGGCAGCCAGCGCTGACGCTCCGCTCGGCGGTCTTGTCTGTGCAGTCGGACAAGGCCGCCGAACTTTATTTATCCAATTCGCCGATCACAGCGCTTTCGTGGTCGGATTAGCTGAGTGCTGCTCAGAATGTGATCTGCGCTACTGCACCGTCGCGTATCGCAGAGGATGAAAGGAAGACCCATGTCCCTCGCGGAGTTGCGCATCCAGATGTTGCGCCGCAAACCCCTCGGGCAAGTCGAGGAGGAGACACCCGCCGACGAGCAGCTGAAGCGGTCGCTCGGCCTGTGGCAGCTCACGGCGATCGGCGTCGGCGGCATCATCGGCGCGGGCATCTTCGCCCTCGCCGGTTCGGTTGCGCACTCCGTCACGGGTCCCTCGGTGCTCATCTCATTCCTGATCGCCGGTGTCGCCAGCGCCTGCGCGGCGCTGTGCTACGCCGAATTCGCGGGGATGGTCCCGAAGGCCGGATCCGCCTACACCTACGGCTATGTCTCGCTCGGCGAGATCGCGGGCTGGTTCATCGGCTGGGATCTGCTGCTCGAATACGTCGCGGTGGCGGCGGTCGTCGCGATCGGCGTCTCCGGATACTTCAAATTCCTGCTCGGACAGATCGACGTCACACTGCCCGATTGGATGATGGGCGCGCACGGCACCGGTAACGGCCACGTCATCGACGTATTCGCGGTGCTGTTCTGTCTGGGCACGGCCTGGCTGCTATCGCGTGGTATCAAGAGCGTCGGCCGCTTCGAAACCGTCGCGGTGGGCATCAAGGTCGCACTGGTCGTGCTGATCATCGTGCTCGGCGTCTTCCATATCGACAGCTCCAACTACACCCCGTACTTCCCCTTCGGCACTGGCGCGGTCTGGACCGGTGCGGCCACCGTCTTCTTCGCCGTCTTCGGCTATGACGCAATGAGCACCGCCGCCGAGGAATCGACCGACGGTAAGAAGCATCTGCCCAAGGCGATCATCTACTCGCTGGCCATCGCGATGGTGCTGTACGTGCTGGCCACACTGGTACTGACCGGTATGCAGAAGTACACCGAGATCAGCCCGACGAGCGGCTTCTCCACCGCCTTCGAATCGGTCGGCATGCCCGGCGTCGCGAATATCATCGCGATCGGCGCCATTGTCGGCATCGTCACCGTGGTGCTCACCTTCATGCTCGGTGTGACCCGCGTCTGGTTCGCCATGAGCCGCGATGGACTGCTGCCCGAGTGGTTCGCCAAGACCCATCCGGTCCGCAAGGTGCCGACCCGGGTGACCTGGATCGTCGGCATCGGATCCGCGGCGATGGCCGGTCTGCTCGATATCACCGTGGTTGCCGAGCTGACCAATATCGGCATTCTGATGGCCTTCATCGTGGTCTCGGTCGCGGTGATGGTGCTGCGCCGCACCCGGCCCGACGAACCGCGCACGTTCAAACTGCCGCTGATGCCAGTGGTGCCGCTGATCGGCATCGGCTTCTCGGTCTATCTGATCTGGTCGCTGCCGTGGGAGACCTGGCTGCGGTTCGTGGTGTGGCTGGTGATCGGACTCGCGGTGTACTTCGGATACTCGCGGATGAACTCCAAGCTGGAGCACGGCACGACGGACGTCGAGCTGGCTAAGTAAGCGCGAATCGGATTGGGCGAGTGGACAATTGGCCACTCGCCCAACTCGCGTTTATGCGGCCCACAACCGATGCCCTGACAGCATCGGTCGATACAGAAACGGTGTTGGACAGGCATCATTTCTGCGCCATAACCTTCTGACACGTTCGAGCGGCGAGTGACCCATCCCACACTCCGCTCGCACCACAGGAGGACACCATGTGCGAAAACTACGGCTCTGCGGATATTTTCGCTTACGCGAGCGAGACCGATGCCGCATGAATGATCACCGAATTCTGATAACCGGCGCGGGTGGCGGCATCGGCACGCTGATGCGCCCGCGCCTGCGACGCCCCGATCGCGTACTGCGGCTACTGGATCTGACCGAACTCCCCGCGCCGACATCCGGCGAACGGGTCGAGATCGTCACCGGATCACTCACCGATCCCGCCACTATGGCCGCGGTGTGCCGGGAGGTGGACGCGATCATCCATCTGGGCGGGATCAGCCGAGAAGACAGCTGGGACAACATACTGGCCGCCAATATCGACGGCACGCACACCGTACTGGAGGCGGCGCGGCAGGCCGGGGTGCCGCGGGTCGTCCTCGCATCGAGCAATCATGCCGTCGGCTTCCACGCCGTCGGCGCCGATCCCATTCCCGGTGACGCCGCGCCCCGGCCCGATACCTATTACGGCGTCAGCAAGGTGGCGGTGGAGGCGCTGGGCAGTCTCTATCACTCCCGCTTCGGCATGGACGTGATCTGTATTCGGATCGGTTCGTGTTTCGAACGCCCGCATGATGCCCGCGGACTGTCGATGTGGTTGTCCCCCGACGACTGTGCGCGACTGTTCGAGGCCTGCCTGGCCGCCGAACGACCCGGGTACCGGGTGATCTGGGGCGTATCCGCCAATACCCGCGCGGTCGTCTCCCTGCGCGAGGCCGAGGAGCTCGGTTACCGGAGCCAAGACGATGCCGAACAATTCGCCGCGGACATTTCCGCCGTCTCCGATCCGGGTCCTTGGCTGATCGGCGGACCTTTCGTGGAAACTCCGCTGGGAAAACCGAATCCGCTATGAATACCGCGGAGAACGCATCACGCGATACCCAGACGGAATCGCATTTCTGAGGAATTTCGCATCAGCGGCATGTGACGCTGATAGCACTTTGCTCCACCGCGAAAGAAGCGCAGCACAATGCAATTCAAGTCAACGACGACCGCACCGAAATCGGCGCTCGCGTCCAATGTCAAATTTCTCTATTTCTTCGGCGCCCTCGGCGGCATCCTGTTCGGTTACGACCTCGGTGTTATCTCCGGGGTGTTGCTGTTCATCAAGAAGTCCTGGCATCTGTCCTCGGTGACACAGGGCGTGATCGGCGGCTGCTTGGCCGCCGGTGCGGTGATCGGCGCGGCCATTGCCGGACGGATCACCGATCGGCTCGGGCGGCGGCGCACCATTATGATCGCCGCCGCGGTCTTCGCGGTCGGCGCGCTGGGCTGTGCGCTGGCGCCCAATGTCGCCGTGCTGGTAGTTGCCAGATTCATTACCGGCATCGCGGTGGGATGTTCGTCGGCGACCGTGCCGACATATCTGTCCGAACTCGCCCCGACCAGGGCGCGCGGCGCATTGTCGACATTGAACCAGCTGATGATCGTCTCCGGCATCCTGATCGCCTACATCGTGGACTGGGCGCTGTCCGGATCCGGCAACTGGCGGATGATGTTCGCGGTCGCCACGATTCCGGCAGTGGCGCTGCTGGCAGGCATGTCGGTCTTACCGGAGACGCCGCGCTGGCTGGTGCACGCCGGGCGGGAGATGGAGGCGCGCGCCGTACTGGCCGGCACGCACCGCGCCGACGAGATCGAATCCGAGATGAGCAGTATCCGCTCGGTCATCCAATTGGATGAGCAGCAGAAGGGGCGGCTGCGTGATCTGCTGGCGCCATGGGCACGACCGGCCCTGGTAGTGGCACTTATTCTCGCTGTCGGACAACAGTTCTCGGGTGTCAATGCCGTGAATGTCTACGCACCGACCATGTTCAAGGATCTCGGCTTCGGAAATTCCACATCCCTGCTGGCTTCCATTGTGCTCGGCGCGATCAAGGTGGCATTCACGGCCTGGGTGATCTTCGTTGTCGACCGCTGGGGCCGAAAGCCATTGCTATTGCTCGGCAATGTTTGTATGGCCTCGTCATTGTTCCTGCTCGGCGCCATCGTGCTCGGCGTGCACAACCACA
Source organism: Nocardia sp. NPDC004278 (assembly GCF_053602975.1). Lineage (NCBI taxonomy): Bacteria > Bacillati > Actinomycetota > Actinomycetes > Mycobacteriales > Nocardiaceae > Nocardia > Nocardia sp. NPDC004278. The sequence goes on along the minus strand of NZ_JBSGEQ010000013.1, from coordinate 184,407 downwards.
CCATTACCGGCATCACGACACTGATCCTGCTCAATGTCTACCTCGCGGGCTACGAATTGGGTTGGGGCGCGGTGGTATGGGTGATGATGGCGGAAATCTTCCCGCTGCGGGTGCGCGGGGTCGGCATGGGTGTCGGCAGTGTGGTGCTGTGGAGTTCGACCTTCGCCATCACCTTCCTGTTCCCGGTGATGAACGACCATCTCGGACTCGGCTATTCGGCCTGGATCTTCGCCGGGGTCAGCGTGGTGATGTTCATGCTGGTGCAGCGATTCGTGCCGGAGACCAATGGACGCAGCCTGGAACAGATCGAATTGGAGCTGCGGGCGCGAGTCAGCGGCAAGTCCGCCGAGACGGCGTGAATATGGCCTATGCCGTTTATGTTTCGAATGCCGACAGTCGCGAGATCTCCGTACTGCGACTCGACGACGACGGTGCACTGACACCCGTCGAGTCGCAGCCGGTGCGCGGCGCGGTGATGCCCTTGGCGATGAGCCCGGACCACCGGTACCTCTACGCATCGCTGCGCTCGGCCCCCTTCACGGTGGCGGTATTCGCCACAGATCCGGCAACGGGGCGGCTGACACCGCTGTCGACCACCCCGCTGCCGGACAATATGGCCTATCTTTCGGCGGACCGAGGCGGGCGGTTTCTGCTCAGCGCCTCGTATTCGGGCAATAAGATCGCCATCAATCCGATCACATCCGACGGCGGTGTCGCACCGCCCATAGAGGTGAAATCAACACCACCGCACGCCCATTCGATTGTGACCGATCCGTCCGGCCGATACCTGTTCGCGGCGGCGCTCGGCGGCGATGTGATCCTGCAGTACCGCTTCGACGCCGAATCCGGACGGCTCACACCGAATCAGCCGCCACTCGTCGAAACGGCCCCCGGAGCCGGTCCGCGACATCTGGTATTCCATCCCGACGGATCGACCGCCTACGGCAGCAACGAGCTGGACGGCACGGTGAACACCTACCGATTCGAATCCGCCACGGGCACACTCACACTCGTCGCCTCGGCGACGGTGCTGCCGGCCACGGCTGGCCCGCCGTGGACATCGGAACTGCGGCTCACCCCGGACGGCCGCTATCTCTATGTGGCCGAACGGACTTCGAGCACGCTCGCCGGATTCCGTATCACCCCGGCAACCGGGCTGCTCGACCCGCTCGGACACACACCCACCGAGGCCCGACCACGCGGATTCGCCATCGATCCGAGTGGGCGATTTCTGGTGGCCGCCGGTCAGCAGTCTCATGCCGTCACCAGCTACGCCATCGATCCCGAGACCGGCTCGCTCACCCCACGGCATCGACTCGGCGTCGGCCGCGATCCCAACTGGGTCGAAATCGTCGACCTCCGATGAATACCTTTCGAGTATCGGTTGATGCTGAATTGGCGTTGGACGAGTATCACTTGCGGGCCATAACCTGCGGATACGGCAATCTGCGGGCGAGGCGGAGTGCACGCCGCAACGCAGGAGGAGAACGATGTCGATACTGTCGCTGGAGCAGGTCCGCGGCTTCGTCACGGTGGCCGAGGAGGGCAATTTCCGCCGGGCGGCCGAGCGGCTGCGGATGACGCAGCCGCCGCTGAGCCGCCAGATCCAGAAACTGGAACGCGATATCGGTGTCGAACTCTTCGATCGCACCCAGCGGCAGGTCCAGCTGACCCCGGCCGGGGAGGTCTTCCTGACCGAGGCGCGCCGTCTGCTGGCCCTGGCCAGCGCCGCGCCCGGCACCGCCCGCCTCGTCGCCGCGGGCGGGGCTGGCACGGTGCGCATCGGTTTCACGGCGGCCTCGGGCTTCGGCTTCCTCGGACGGTTCCTCAACCACATCGAGGCCGGGCTGGACCGCGTCGAGGTGGTCTTGCGCGAGATGGTGAGTTCGGATCAATTCGAGAACCTGCGCGGCGGCAGCCTCGATCTCGCACTCGCCCGTCCACCCTTCGACCGCACCGAATTCGATTCGCAGCTGGTGCATTCCGAAGGGTTGATGCTGGCCGTGCCGGAACAGCACAAGCTCGCCGCAGACGGTCCGATCGCGATCGAGGAACTGGGCGGCGAGACGCTGCTGGTGTACGCACCCGGTCCGGCCCGCTATTTCGCCGATCTGGTCTCCGGCATCCTCGCCGCCGTGCCCTACACCGCCACCCATGAATTGACCCAGGTGCACACCATGCTCGCGCTGGTGGCCGCCGGACGCGGCCTGGCCCTGGTCCCCGAAACGTCCACCCACCTGCATCCCGACGGCGTGCGGTTCCGGCCGCTGGACGGCGTCGAGGAATCCGTTGTCCTGCACGCGGTCTGGCGACGCGACTGCGCCAATCCGGCTCTGCACCGAGTGATCGAACTGCTCGATTCGCTGCCGCCGGCTCACTGAGAGGAACCATATGTCACATCTGTCCGCCGACGAGTTGGGTCCCGCGCTGGGCCGCGGGCTATTGTCCTTCCCTGTCACGCATTTCGACGCCGACCTGGCCTTCGACGAGGCCGCCTACCGCAAACACATTGCCTGGCTGGCCCAGTACGAGGTGGCAGGTCTATTCGCGGCGGGCGGTACGGGTGAGGGCTTCTCCCTGACACCACCCGAGATCGATCAGGTGGTACGGGCCGCGGTCGCCGAGACCGGCGGCCGGATCCCGGTGGTCGCACCGGCCACCGCGGGCACCGCGGCGGCGATCGAGCAGGCCCGCTCGGCCGAAGCCGCCGGGGCCGAGGGCATTTTGCTGATGCCGCCGTATCTGACCGAGGCGGGGCCGGACGGGCTGGTCGAACATGTCGCCGCCGTCTGCGCGGCCACTTCACTGGGCGTCATTTTCTACAGTCGCGCCAATGCCACCTGCAATGACGTGACCTTGGCGCGGATGGCCGAGCGCTGCCCGAATCTGGTGGGGTTCAAGGACGGTGTCGGCAATATCGAGACGATGACCCGGATCTACGCCCGGCTCGGCGACCGGCTCACCTATATCGGCGGGCTGCCGACAGCGGAGACCTTCGCCCTGCCCTACACCGAAATGGGTGTCACCACTTACTCTTCCGCGATCTTCAACTTCGTGCCGCAGTTCGCACTCGACTTCTATCGGGCGGTGCAGGCCCACGACCGCGACGAGGTCTACCGGCGGCTGCGCGAATTCGTCATCCCCTACCTGGGTATCCGCGACCGTGTGCCCGGGTATGCGGTGTCGATCGTCAAGGCCGGACTGACGGCCATCGGACGCCCGCCCGGACCGGTCCGGCCACCGCTGACCGACCTCACCGAGCCCGAACTCGCCGAACTGACCGCCCTGGTCGCCGCGATCGCATGAACAGCGCGGCCACCCTCGACCGGATCACCGAGGCCACCGTTTCGACCCCGGTCTCGGCGTGACCATCAGCGAGACCGCCGAACACACGGTGCGGGCGTAACCCACTACCTTCAGGAGCCTTTGTGGATACCACCCCTGACGAACTACAGCCGATCATCGCCGCAGCGGCGCAGGCCGCGGGTCGCCTCGCCGACACCACACCCACCGAACGGGCGGCGTGGCTCACCCGGATCGCGGATGCCCTGGATACCGCGGCCGACGAACTCGTCCCACTCGCCGCAGCGGAAACACATCTGCCCGAAACACCGCGCCTGCGTGGTGAATTGACCCGCACCACCTTTCAGTTGCGCCTTTTCGCCGAGGTGCTGGCCGATGGCGAATTCCTCGCCGCCACCGTGGATCACGCCGATCCGAGCTGGCCGATGGGACCGCGACCCGATATTCGGCGCAGCCTGGTCCCGATCGGACCGACGCTCGTCTTCGCCGCGAGCAATTTCCCGTTCGCATTCAGCGTCGCGGGCGGTGACACCGCCTCGGCCCTGGCCGCGGGATGTCCCGTGGTCCTCAAGGCACATCCTGGCCACCCACGGCTGTCCGAGCGGACCGGCGAGATCGTGCGCGGGGCATTGAGCGCGGCCGGTGCCCCGGCGGGCGCCTTCGCCGTCATCCACGGCGTCGAGGCGGGCATCACGGCACTGCGCCACCCGGATATCGCCGCCGCGTCGTTCACCGGTTCACTGGCGGGTGGCCGCGCCCTGTTCGATATCGCATCGTCACGGCCGCGCCCGATCCCGTTCTACGGTGAACTCGGCAGCGTCAATCCGGTGGTGGTCATGCCCGGTGCGGTACGCGCGCGCGGACCGCGGATCGTCGAGGGTTTCGTCGGATCGTTCACCCTCGGCGCTGGACAGTTCTGCACCAAACCCGGCGTGCTGCTACTGCCTTCGGGCCATGGGCTCACCGAAACGCTGGCCGCCGCGGTCGCCGCGGTGCCGGGACAGCGTTTGCTCAACGAGCACATCGCCGATGGCTTCCGATCGCGCGTGACGACCCTGCGCGAATCCCCCTCCGTCACCGCGATTTCGGCACATGACGATCTGCTCGCACCCACCTTGCTGAATGTGTCCGCCACCGACTTCCTGGCTGCGGGAGCAGTTCTACAGGCGGAATGCTTCGGACCGGCAGCACTGGTCGTCGAATACACGAATCCCATTGAGCTGGAACAAGTTCTGCGCCAACTCGAACCGGGCCTCACCGCGACCATTGTCGCGGAGGACACCGAAGTCGATGACGTGCGCCAACTGCTGCCCGCCCTCACCGGGCTCGCCGGTCGACTGCTGTGGAACGACTGGCCCACCGGTGTCACGGTGAGCTGGGCCCAGCAGCACGGCGGCCCGTACCCCGCGACGACCGCACCGACCACAACCTCGGTGGGAACCGCCGCCATCGCCCGCTTCCTGCGGCCGATCGCCTGGCAGGGCTTCCCCGATGAACTGCTCCCACCCGCCCTGCGCGAAGCCAATCCGTGGCGGCTGCCGCGCCGCGTCGACGGAAAGCGAGACTGAGATGACACCCGTCATCACCGATGTCCGATTGACCCCGATCCTGATCTCCGATCCCCCGCTGTTGAATCTGTCCGGTGTCCATCAGCCTTATACGCCACGACTGATTGTCGAGGTCGTCACCGACAGTGGCGTGGTCGGCCTCGGCGAAACCTACGGTGACACCGTCTATCTGGAGCGCGCGGCCGAGTTGGCACGCGAACTGATCGGTATGCCGGTCGGTGCACTCACGGCGATCACCGGGCTCGGACAGGGTACGAGCACCCTCCTGGATTCCGCTCCCGCGGCCAGTGGCCTGCGCGGCGCGCTGACCACGGACAAGGTGCGGCTCAGCGTGGTGTCCGCCTTCGAGGTCGCCGCACTGGACGCGCTGGGACGCCACTTGGCGGTTCCGGTACATGTCCTGCTCGGGGGCAAGGTACGTGACCGTGTCGAGTATTCGGGCTACCTGTTCTACAAGTGGGCAGAGCATCCCTTGGCGCCGGAAGCCACGGATGAGTGGGGTGCGGCACTGGATCCAGCGGGCGTGGTCGCTCAGGCACGAAAGTTCTTCGTCCACGGCGGTTTCCGCTCATTCAAGCTCAAAGGCGGGGTCATGCCGCCGGATGCAGAGATTGCCGCGATCCGAGCGCTGGCCGCCGAATTCCCCGACTCGCCCTTGCGTTTGGATCCGAACGGCGGCTGGTCGCTGAAGACGGCGCTGCAGGTCGCGGAGGAACTGACCGGTGTCGTGGAATACCTCGAGGATCCGACCGCCACCGTCGACGATATGGCCGAAGTGCATCGCCGCACCGGAATTTCATTGGCCACGAATATGATCGTGACCGCACTCGATGAAGTGAAACCGGCATTCGACCGCGACGCGGTACAGATCGTGCTGTCCGACCACCACTTCTGGGGCGGTCTGCTGGCGACCCGCGATCTGGCCGCAGTGTGTCGAGCATACAAAAAGGGCATCTCGATGCATTCCAACAGCCATCTCGGCATCAGCCTCGCCGCCATGACCCAGGTGGCGGCCACCGTCACCGACCTCGACTACGCCTGCGATACCCACTACCCATGGCAGTCAGAGGATGTGATCGTCGACCCGATCGTCATCAGCGATGGCGCGATCGCCGTCTCCGACGCACCCGGGCTCGGCGTCGACCTCGATCCGGACGCGCTCGCGCGCCTGCACGACCGCTGGAACGCCATGCCGCAGTGGCACAACCGCGATGACATCGCCGCCATGCGCCTGGTCGACCCGACCTATCGGACGCCGAGCTCACCCAAATACTGACACGCGCAGTGGCCCCACCGATCGTGGCCGAACCGCCGAAGGCATAACCAGAAAGCGACTGTGGCGACAGGCTGTTGTTGTCATCAGCACCGGCCGTCGACCACCGCTTCCGTCAGGCATTGCATGCGACAGATATCACCCACTACGACTACCGCATGTTGTGGCACCGGCAGGTCGTATCCAGTGCGAGCGGGCTTTCCACCGACCTACAGCCCGGACTGATTCGCGTCGCCGGTCCGGGTCAGCAGCCCGTGCAACACGATGTCGAGTTTGTCGCGTAGCGCACTGCCGAGCGGGAATGCCGTGTCCGACTGCAGCCAGCGGTTCAACGTCTGCAGATAGCAGTCGTAGATCACCTCGGCAGCGATCTCCACGTCGAGCTTCGGGGTGAATTCGCCACGCTGTACCCCGAGGCGGATCGTGTCAGCCAGGACCGGCGGCGCCACCGCTTCCGCGAAAAACCCGCTGTCGTGCCGTAGCCATCCGTCGGAGATCGCGCGCGCGATCCGGCTCTCCCGTTCGTCGTAGTCGGCCATGATGTGCACATACGTGGCCAGCTGGTCGCTAGCTGCCGCCTCACGAAAGTCGCGCTCTCGCAGTAGGACCGCCAGTCGCTCTTGGCGTCGCTGCACCCAGGCCCGGACGAAAGCCTCCTTGCGTGGAAAGTAGTTCAGTACTGTCTGCCGGGCGACGTCGGCGTGCTCGGCGATCCGGTCGATCGTGGTCGCTTCGAATCCCTGCGTGGCGAACAGCGCTAATGCCGTGTCCAGCAAGTGATTTCGAGTCTGTTGCTTACGTCGTTCCCGCCGCCCGGCCTCTTTCGTCGCCACACCCCGAAGTGTACAGTGACCTAAAATTAGGCTACAGACCAAGTTTGGGGGCATGTCATGACCATCCCGTTCACCCGCGGACTACATCCGATCGGCGCGGCCACATTCGCCTATCTCGCGCCCGACGGTTCCTGGGGGTTGAGTAACACCGGACTCGTCGTCGACGGACGTGAGGCATTGCTTGTCGACACGCTCTTCACGGTGACGCAGACCGCGCATCTACTGCACTCGGTGGCCGAGGCGTTACCAGAGGTGAGCATTCGAACAGTGGTGAACACACACGACGACCCCGACCATTGGTGGGGAAATCAGCTCGTCACCGACGCGGAGATCGTCGCCTCGCGCGTGGCGGCGCATCACATGCGCGAAAATCGTTTCCTGCCAATGCTTCTCAACCCGGACCTCGCGCCGGGCCTACGCGAGTGGATGACACCTATCATGGCCAGGTTCGACTTCACCGGAGTCATCCCAACACTTCCTACCCGGACGTTCTGCGGCGAGCTGGAGTTGCGGGTCGGCCGGCGCGTGGTGCATTTGCTCGAAGCCGGTCCGGCACACACGCACGGTGATGTGCTCGTGCACGTGCCCGACACGCGCACCCTCTTCGCGGGCGATCTGCTGTTCATCGGCGTGCATCCGGTCATCCATTCCGGGCCGATCTCAGGCTGGATCGCAGCCTGCGAGCTGATGCTCACTACGGATGCGGACACCATTGTGCCCGGCCACGGCCCGGTCGTCGGTCCACCTGGAATCCGCACATTCCGTGAATATCTGCTTCGCATGCACGACTACGCACACCTGTGCCGCGAGGCGGGGCGGACGGTGTTCGAAGCCGCCGAGCGCTTCGATTTCGCCGGTTGCCCGCAGTTGCTCGGCCCCGAACGAGTACTGCTCGATATCGGTGCCATCTACCGCGAACACGGCAGCGCGCCGAGCGAACTGGAGTTGCTGAGTGCTTTGCCCGCGTTCGTCGCTACGCTGGCACGAAACCACCGGATCAGCGCCACGTCCTGACCGGTTGTGTGAGCAACCGCGGGATCGCCAGGCGTCCTCCGCGGACTGTGAACACGCTTGCTGAACCCAGCCACTGAGAGACGGCGAAACGACCGATCCGTAATGACCGGTCACTCGTACACTCCTGCGCACCAAAGACGGCATGAAGAACATGTGATAACGCATATCCACATTGCGCGACACGCAGAACGTCTTTCTATGCCGCTGCACGGGCGTTCGAGCCGGTGACAGATGCGACTTGCGAATGACAACAACCTGGCGTCACAGCAGCCTACCAGCACGGTCGGCCGGACACCGTCGAAAGACCAGGGTTTCCCGTGCGGCGCAACGCATCTGAGCTTTCAGAACTCGTCCGAACAACCGCACGAGCCCCTGGTGTGCAGCACCGCCTCCAGATTCACCACCCCCGGCCGGACGGTGTGGTCCTCGAGCTGCTGGAGCAGCAGATCGACCGCGGTCTCGCCCATGCGCCGGGTGGGCTGCACCATCGTGGTCAGGCCGGGCCGGGTGTAGCGGGAGTATTCGATGCCGTCGAAGGCGACCACCGCGAGGTCGTCGGGTACCCGCAGTCCGGCGTCGTAGGCCGCGCGCAGCATGCCCATCGCCTGTAGGTCGCTGGTCACGAATACCGCGGTGGGGCGGCGCGGGTCGGCCATGAGTTCGGCCAGTGCGCGGTAGCCGGCGGCACCGCCGAAATCCGTTCGCACAATGCGTCCTTCGGCCAGTCCGGCGGCCGCTAGCGCATTGCGGTAGCCCTGTACGCGGTCCTCGGCGGTGGACACATGCGGGCCGCTGAGGCAGGCGATATCGCGGTGCCCATGCCCGATGAGATGCGCCACGGCCTGCTCTGCGCCCGCGACCGAATCGCACATCACATGCGCGCAGCGCGCCGGATCGATGACGCGGTCCAGCGCGACGAGCACCATTCCGGCCTCCTCGCAGGCGTCGGCGACACCGGTCTCCCAGGATGACGAAATCGCAAGCAGCCCTTCGACTCTGCGATCGATAAAGGTGCGCACGTAGGCGCGTTCGCGTTCCTGGTCCCCGGCGGCATTGCCGACGAACAGCGGATACCCCCGCGCGAAGGCGGCCGCCTCGATGACCGCGGACAGTTCGGCGAAGAACGGGTTGGCCCCGTCGGGGATCACCATGCCGAGCGCGTGCCCGCGGTTCATGCGCAGACTGCGCGCGGACATATTCGGCCGGTAGCCGAGTTCGGCGATGGCGGCCTCGATGCGGGCCCTTGTCGCGGGTGCGACCTGCCGCGGCCCCCCATTGAGCACATAGCTCACCAGCGCCGGCGACGTACCGGCGAGCCGCGCCACGTCGGCTCGTGTGACTGCCATCCGAAACCTCTCCTCGCTCCGACCGTCCATCCAAGCACTCCGCACCACCACTTGACAGCCGGTGACTCGGGTCACACACTACTCATCAACTCGCGTAAATCAACACGAGTTGATACCTGAGACGGATAGGTCGAACTCACGATGAATGCTCGATTCAGGCGTGCAATGGCGCCGCTTGTCCTCATCGGCGCGCTCGCCGCCGCTGCCTGCGGTCGCGGTGGGCAGGACGCGGGTGACGGCGATTTCAAGATCGCGATCGTCACCAGGAACTTCACCAACCCCTACTGGGCGGCGCTGCGCGACGGCGCCCTTGCGGAGGGGCAGCGGCTCGGGGTGAAGGTCACGGTGCAGGCCGGGCAGTCCGAGACGGACGCCGACGGTGAGAACGCCCAGATCTCCACCCTGGCCGCGCGTGGCTATGACTGCTTCGGGGTGGTACCGGTCAACGCCACGAATGTGATCACGCCGCTGACGCCGGTGGCGCGCAAGAATATTCCGATCCTCGACCTCGACACCCAGATCGACGCGAAGGCCTCCGAGCAGGCCGGGGTGTCCTATGCCAGCTTCATCGGTTCGGACAATCTCGATGCGGGCCGGATCGCCGGACAGAAGATGCTCGACGCACTCGGCGGCACCGGAAAGGTCGCCATCCTGCAGGGCATCGCCGGCGAGCAGAACGGCATCAATCGCGATAAGGGCTTCACCGACGCCGTCGCTGGCAAGCTGGATATCGTCCAGAAGGCGCCTGCCGACTACGAACAGGACAAGGGCCTGCAGGTCACCGAGGCGCTCCTGAAGGCACATCCAGAGATCACCGGCATCTTCGCCGCCAACGACACCATGGGCCTCGGCGCGGCACAGGCGATCAAGAACGCGGGCAAGACAGGCCAGATCAAGGTGATCTCCGTCGACGGCATCCAGGCCGCGCTCGACGCGGTCAAGGCGGGCACCCTGACCGGCACGGTGACTCAATACCCATATGCGGAAGGACAACTCGCGGTGCAGAGCTGCCTGGCCAAGCACCAGGGCAAGGCGCTGCCCGAGCGCGTGGTCTCCCCCATCGCCTTCATCGGCAAGGACAATGTCGATCAGCAGATCTCCGCGTTCCCGCGTCCGATCGTCGCATTCGACAACCCAGTGGAAGGACTGCTGAAGAAGTGACAGCCGAGGCACCCGCCGAGCTCCGTGCGCGTGAGGGGCGCACGGAAATCCTTGCCAAGGTCGCCGAATTCGCGGCACCGCTGGCCCTGGTCGTGCTGTGGGTGGCGTTTTTTATCGCTACCCCGGACTTCCTGACGGCGGACAATATCGGCGATCTGCTGGTCGCCTCGACGATCCTGACGGTGCTGGCGCTCGGCCAGCAGTTCGCGATCACGGTGGGCGGCATCGATCTGTCGGTCGGCGCCAATCTCCCCTGGGCGGCAGCCGTTCTCGGCTACCTCGCCAGCCACGGCTATCCGATGGCGGTCGCCATCGCGGCGGCGATCCTCAGCGGACTGGCGGTCGGCGTCGTCAACGGTGTGCTCGTCGGCCGACTGCATATGACCGACTTCGTCGTCACGCTCGGCATGCTGAGCGTGCTCAATGGCATCACGCTGCTGCTGACGCACGGCAATACCGAGGCCGTGAGTTCCCGGTTCCTGCAACGGCTCGCACTCGACGGCATCGGACCGGTGCGCTGGTTCTGGCTGCTGGCGCTGGTGGCGGCGCTGGTGGTGGCCGGGATCATCTTCCGGACCCGAATCGGCACCCACCTGCTCGCCACCGGCGGGCGACTCGAGGCCGCGCGCGACACCGGTATCTCGGTGAACCGGATCCGGCTGTTCGCCTACGCCATGTCCGGATTGCTGTGCGGCATAGCCGGTGTCATGCTGGTCGCCCGCAATGGCGGCGCGGATCCGTCCCTGCAGACCACCTATCTGCTGAGCTCGATCGCCGCGGTGGTGCTCGGCGGTTCGTCGCTGTCGGGCGGCAAGGCGTCGGTGCTCGGTACCGTCTGCGGTGCGGTGCTGTTCACCTCGCTGATCAACGGGTTCACCATTCTCGGCATCTCGCAGTACTACCAGCCGGTCGCCGTCGGCGCGGTGCTGCTGCTGGCCGCCGGCATCGCCCGCTTCCGAAAGTAGGTCCCAGGACATGACGATTCCACTACTCGAGGCGCGCGAACTCACCAAATCGTTCGATTCGGTCCGCGCACTGGCCGGAGTCTCGCTGACGATTCCGGAGGGTGAGGTCACCGCCCTGGTCGGCGATAACGGCGCGGGCAAATCGACATTGGTACGCTGCCTCACCGGCGTGCAGACACCAGATACCGGGCACATCCTGTTCAAGGGCGAGCCGGTGCGCCTGCGTTCGCCCGAGGACGCGCGCAAGATGGGCATCGAGACCGTGTATCAGGATCTCGCCCTCATCGACGATCTCGCGGTGTGGCAGAACCTATTTCTCAACCGGGAGTTGGTCTATCCGCTCGGCATCGTCAACCGCAGGGCGATGATTGCCCGCAGCGGCGAGATCATGCGCGACCTGGATGTCGATGTGCCCTCGGTGCGCACCACCGTGCGCAGGATGAGCGGCGGCCAACGCCAGAGCATCGCCATCGCCCGTGCGGTCGCCTGGGGCAAATCCATGGTGATCATGGACGAGCCGACCGCCGCGCTCGGCGTGCGGGAGACCGCGGCGGTCGAGAAGCTGGTGCGCGGCCTGCGCGAGCGCGGGATCACGGTCTTGATCATCAGCCACGACCTGGCACAGGTCATGCGGATCTGCGATAACGTCGTGGTGCTGCGGCGCGGCAGATCCGTTGCCGCACACCGGATCGACGAGGTGAACGGCGACCGGCTGGTCGCGCTGATCACCGGTGCCGCACCCGGCAATCTGGAGGTCGCCGACGCCGGAGCCGAGTCGTGACGGTAGTCGTCCTCGGATCGGTCAACCAGGACATCGTGTGTGAGGTGGAACGGCTGCCGCGCCCGGGTGAAACCGTGCTGGCACTGCGCTCACGCACCAATCTGGGCGGCAAGGGTTCCAATCAGGCCGTCGCGGCGGCCCGAGCCGGTGGCAGCGTCGAATTCATTGCCAGGATCGGCCGCGATGCCGATCCCGAGCTGCGGAAATCGTTGTGCGACTATGGTGTTGGGCTTACCACCCTGCGCGAGGTCGAAGATGCGCGGACCGGCACGGCCTACATCACCGTCGCCGACGGCGAGAATCAGATCGTGGTCGACTCCGGTGCCAACTTCCGCTGGGAACCCGACGCCGAACTCGACACCATGGACGAGGCCGAGCTGCTGCGGACGGCGGAAGTCGTTGTCGCACAGTTGGAGGTGCCGCCGCGCGTGGTGGCCTGGGCGGCGCGGCACGCCCGCCGGTTCGTCCTCAACGCCGCACCGGCGGCGGCGCTGCCGGATGAACTGCTGCTGCGCTGCCATCCGCTGGTCGTCAACGAATCCGAGCTGTCGGCATTGACCGGGACCACCGCACGGACACCCGAGCAGGCATTCCACCTGGCCCGCTCGCTCTGTCTGCGCGGGGTGGCGTCCGTCGTCGCCACCCTGGGCGCCGCTGGCTCGGTCTGGGCGCACCGCTGCGATGTGCCAGCACCGGTCGCTGGCGGATATCAGGCTGCGCCACAGGTGAATTCGGTGGACTCCACCGGCGCGGGCGACGCCTTCGTCGGTGCGCTGGCCACCGCACTCGCCGATGGCAGGCAGTTGGGCGCCGCCGTGGCCTACGCCACCGCGGCCGGTGCGCTCGCCGTGCAGGCACCGGGAACCCATGCCTCCTACCCCACCGCGGACCAGATCGGCACCGCGCTCGCGGCCATCCCCGCGGCCCGGCCACTCGTCTGACCGGGCATCCCCCTTCGAGAAGGATCCGAACCTTGCGCACCAGTGGACTCATTCACGCCGAATTGCTCTCAGCGCTCACGGCATTGCGCCACACCGACCTCTTCGCCGTCAGCGACTCCGGTCTGCCGACACCTGTCGGTGTGCCGGTGATCGACCTGGGCATCAGCTATGGATTCCCCCGGTTCGAGCCCATCCTCGACCTGATCCTCGACGAAGTCACCGTCGAGGCCGCCTGGGGCAGCCGCGAGGTCGCCGAGCAGAATCCGGAGGCGGCGACACTGCTCAGCCACCGCCTGAACGCGGAGTTGATCGACCACGACGACTTCAAACAGCGGATCGGGGCCTGCCGGTTCGTGGTGCGCACCGGCGAGGCTCGGCCCTACGCCAATGTGCTGCTCCGGGCCGGGGTGCCCTGGCTGTAGCGCTGCCGCTTGCGGATAGCGGAAAATTGATATCGGCGATATTGAACCCGGCGGCCGCGACCCGCGTATCGATTGCGGAATGGTCAGTCGACTAGCTACTGTCGGGTGCTCGAATCAATGACTGATTCCACAGGTCACGCCTGTCGGGCGGCTGCTCGCAGCTCGCTCGGAACACCACGGCATGTGGGTCGGGAGGAGCGGTAGAGATGGACCTTCGCGAGGTCGTCGCCTCGGGTGTGCGGGAACAACGAGAACTGCTCGAACAGGGGGCGCTATCGGCCCGCGAACTGATCGAAACGACCCTCGACGGGATCGAACAGGCGGGCGACCTCAACGCCTTCACCACGGTGCTGCACGAACAGGCCATCGCCGAAGCGATCGAACGGGATCGGGCCCGCGCCGCAGGCACAGACCTCGGACCGCTGCACGGCATCCCGATCGCGGTGAAGGACGAGATCGACGTCGCGGGGGCCGTGACCACCTTCGGCACTCGCGCCAACACCACCCCGGCGGCCGTCGATGCCGAAGTGGTGCGGCGCTTGCGGGCGGCGGGCGCGGTCATTGTCGGCAAGACCACCATGCCGGAATTCGGTCAATGGCCCTACACCGAATCCAGCACCTACGGACTTACCCGCAATCCGTGGGATCGGACCCGCTCGGCGGGCGGCTCCAGCGGTGGTTCCGCCGCCGCGGTGGCGGCGGGACTGGTGCCGGTCGCACTCGGCGGCGACGGCGGCGGCTCGATCCGGATTCCGTCGGCCTGCTGCGGGCTCTTCGGCCTCAAAACCCAGCGCGGACGGGTACCGACCGCGCCGTACCCACACCTGTGGTGGGCGCTCGGCGTGCTCGGCCCGCTGACCCGCGGCGTCCAGGATTCCGCGATCGTCTACGACGTGATCCGCGGCAGCACGCCGGTCGACCGGTTCCGCGCCCCCGATCCGGTGCTGTCGTTCGAGGAAGCGGCGCGGCGCACCCTCACCGGCCTGCGCATCGGCTACAGCGCGAAATCACCGACGGTGCTGGCCGGACCGGATCCGGAACATGTGCGCGCGGTACACGACACCGCACAACTGCTCGCCCAACTCGGCCATACGGTCTTCGAGATCAACCCGCGCTACCCCGACTTCACCTTCGCCTTCTACCCGCAGTTCTATGGCGGTGTGCGTGCCGAGATCCCATTCGTCGACCATCCGGAGCGGCTCGAACGCCGCACCCGCCAGACCACCGCGCTCGGTGCGTGGGCGCGGCGGCCGGTGGTCGAGTGGGCCATGCGCCGCGGCGAGGTCGCGGCCCGCAAGGCCGATCGCATCTTCGAACAGTGCGATCTGCTGCTGACCCCGACCATCGCGCACCGCCCGCCGCCGCTCGGTGTCCTCGACGGCGCGAATTCCATCCGGGCCCAGCTCGCCTCGGTTCCCATGGTCGCCTACACCGGACTGTGGAATGCGACCGGACATCCGGCCGCCTCCCTGCCAGCGGGCGTCGCCACCGACGGCCTCCCACTGGCGGTGCAGCTGGTCGGACCGGCCAATGGTGAGCCGACGATCCTGTCGGTGGCCGCAGAACTCGAGCAAGTCCGGCCGCATCCACGCCCGTTTTAGTCGCGAAAGCCCCTGGGCGCACGGCGATTGCCGATAAAATTCGCCCCGGAGGTGATGTGCCGTGACAAGCGTGTTGCTGATCACCGGAGACGCGGCCGAAGACCTGGAAGTCATGTACCCGTACCAGCGGCTGCTCGAGGAGGGGTACGAGGTCCACGTGGCCGCCCCCACCGTCAAGAAGTTGCAGTTCGTCGTGCACGATTTCGTCGACGGTTTCGATACCTATACCGAGAAGGCCGGGCACACCTGGCCCGCCGATATCGCGCTGGCCGATGTGGACCCGAGCCGGTACGCGGCATTGGTGCTGCCGGGTGGGCGCGCTCCCGAATACCTGCGCGGCAATGCGGAATGCCGCAGAGTCGTCAAACATTTCGTCGACGCGAACAAGCCGATCGCGGCGCTGTGCCACGGCCCCTTGATCCTCATCGCCGTCGGTGCACTCAGCGGCCGCTCGTCGAGTGCCTACCCGGCACTGGCGCCCGACCTGAATGCCGTTGGCGCGCAATGGGAAGACAGCCCCGCCCACGTCGACGGCAATATCGTGACGGGCCGGGCCTGGCCGGACCACCCGCTGTGGATGCGGGCCTTCATGGAGGTGCTGCGCACCAAAGCACCCGCGCCAGCGCAGTAGCGCCCGCGCCGGGTCGCCAAGGCCTGGTGCGAGGCCCCACTTCGCACTACTATCATGTGTAGTAGACGCGGCGTCTCCGCCGAGTCCGTGGCGGGAGGGGCCTGATGGAAACCATGACAATCGAACGCGTCATTCCGGCGCCGATCGATGACGTCTTCGACTGGCTGGCCAACGCCGAGAACTACACGCGATCGCCAATTATCTTGCGCGAGCGCCTGATCCAGCAGGGTGACGGCGCACCGTACGGCGTCGGTGCCGTCCGAATCCTACTGTGGGGCATCGGCTGGTTCCGCGAACGCATCACCGCCTATCACGCACCGCACGACTTCAGCTATCTCGTCGAGCGCAGTATCCCGCCGTCCCGCCACGAGGGCGGCCGACTGACCTTTACCGAGGTCGAGGGCGGGACGCGAGTCACCTGGACCACTACCGCCGAAGCGCGCCTGCCCTTCGCCGCCGCCTGGTTCACCCGCGTGCTCGCGAAACCGGTGATCCTCCATGCCTTCGGTAAGGTGCTCGACGCCGCCGAATCCGTACTGGCCCAAGGGAATCGGTAGCGCGAAGCGGCGGCGTCGGGCACCCGTCAGCGCCGGTCGCGCCCGCCGAGCGTCAGGAATGCGAGCCCGAGTGCCAGCACGACCAGCCCGCACCACGAGACGATCGGCAATCGCTCACCCACGACGACCACACCGAGCACCGCCGCAACGGCGGGCTCGGCGAGTGTCAATGTCGTCGCGACCTGCGCCGTCGTATGCCGCAGCCCGTAGCCGAACAGGCGGTAGGCGACGAACGTGGTGAACACCGCGAGATGCGCCGCCACCGCAATGCCGCGCCCGGAATGCAACCACGTTGTGTCGGCGCACAACACAACCGGCAGCACCAACAACCCGGCAATGCCGAACATCGTGCCGAGTACCGCATTCGACGAATGCCCGTGCGCGATGAGTCTGCCGCCGATCAGCGAGTAGACGGCGTAGGTGAGTCCCCCGAAGGCCGCGAGCACGATGCCGAGCAGGTCGACGGGCGCGGTCCCACCCGTCAATTGGGGACCGAGAACGAGCACCACACAGCCGAGCACCGCCGCCGCGGTGGCACCGACCCAGCGTCCGGTCGGCCTGCCCTGTCCGGCAACCCAGGCCAATAGTCCCGCGAAGACCGGCGCACTGCCGAGCGCGATCACCGTCGCAACGGCCACCCCCGTCCGCGCCACGGCCGGATAGAAGGTGACCGGATACCCCGCCACCGCGAGCGCACCGGCGACAACCAGCCACCATTCGCCGCGCGTACACACCAGACGCGCAGCGCCGGTGGACAAATACAACAACAGCCCGCCGAGCACCAACCCGGCCGACCCGATCGCCGCCGCGGGCGCACCCGCGGGCGCCAGCGAACTGGTGGTCCCGGTGGTCCCCCACAACATCGCCGCGACCAGGATGGGCACCGGTCCACTCAATGGCGAGCGCGCCCGGACACCCGAACGCTCAACTACAACAACAGATTTGGAATCGGACAAGGCCATGCACTTCCGTCATCGAATTCAACAGGGATTCGAAACGGGCGCACGGCATCGCCCCGAGGCTGCCTATAGAAGTCAGCCGGGACGCAAAATCTCCAGATTCAGCAGGTGCGCCCGATCAGGCGCACGGGGGCGGCGTAACAGCGTGCCAGTAGATGTCCACGCGGCGATCCTATCGCCACGGCCGGATCGAGTTCACACCGGCGAATGACCGCCGAACATAAGTTTCCGGGCATGCCCTACATCGAAGGATCTTCGATAGGGTTGGGTCTGTGAGGAAGATCGATTCACCGATAGGTCCGGCCGCCGCTGTCCGGAATCCACCTCGACCCGCCGTTGCGCTCGACGATATCGACCGGATTCTGCTCGATCAGCTCGCGCGCGACGGCCGGATGACCAATAGCGCGCTCGCCGATGTCGCGGGTATCGCACCGTCGACGTGTCTGGGACGGGTGCGGGCACTGGTGGAACGCGGCGTGATCCGCGGATTCCACGCCGATATCGACCCGGCCGCACTGGGCCGGAATCTGCAGGCCATGATCGCGGTCCGGGTACACGCCACCGCACGTCAGCACCTCGCCGAGTTCGGCGAGCAATTGGCCGATCTCGACGAGGTGCTCAACGTCTACTTCATCGCGGGCGCCGACGACTATCTGATCCATGTCGCCACCGCCGACTCCGAGGGATTACGGGTCTTCGTACTGGAACATCTGAGCGCACATCCCGCCGTCGCCTCGACCGAGACGATCCTCATCTTCGAGCATGTGCGACCCAGAACCCGTCCGATGCCCTAGGCGGCGAGCGTCTCGGCCGCGTAGTTGTGTGCGGCCGCGACGGATTCGGACAGCAGCTGGCCGCGGTGCGTGCTCAGACCGGCGGCCAGCCCCCGATCCGCGGCGACCGCATCGCGCCAGCCGCGGTCGGCCAGCGAAATCACATACGGCAGCGTGGCATTGGTGAGCGCGACGGTCGAGGTGTACGGCACCGCGCCGGGCATATTGGCAACGCAGTAGAAGACCGAATTGTGCACCCGGTAGGTCGGCTCGGCATGGGTGGTCGGACGCGAGTCCTCGAAGCAGCCGCCCTGATCGATGGCGATATCGACCAGTACCGAACCCGGCTTCATCTGTGCGACAAGGTCATTGGAGATCAGGGTGGGCGCCTTCGCACCGGGCACCAGCACCGCACCGATCACCAGATCGGCCTCGCGGACCAGGCTCTCCACCTCGAAGCTATTGGAGATGATGGTGCGCACCTGCCCCCGGTACTGCTCGTCCAGGGCGCGCAGGCGCGCGATATTCAGGTCGAGCACGGTCACGTCTGCGTGCATGCCGACCGCGACTGCGATCGCATTACTGCCCGAAACACCGCCGCCGAGCACGACCACCTTGGCCGGACGCGCACCCGGCACACCGCCCATCAGCACACCGCGACCACCGCCGCTGCGCATCAGGTGATACGCACCGGCCTGCGGCGCCAGCCGTCCGGCGACCTCGCTCATCGGGGCGAGCAGCGGCAGCGATCCGTCCGCGGCGGTCACGGTCTCGTAGGCGATCGAGGTGATACCGGAGTTCAGCAGCGCATCGGTGCACTCCTTGGACGCGGCCAGATGCAGGTAGGTGAACAGCAACTGCCCCTCGCGCATCCGCGAATATTCCTCGGCCACCGGCTCTTTCACCTTGAGCACCATATCCGCGGTGTCCCAGACCGCATCGGCGCTGTCCAGCACCTGGGCCCCGACGGCCGCGTACGCCATATCCTCGAACGCCGACCCCTGCCCCGCTCCGGCCTCGATGTATACCTCATGTCCGCGCGCAACCAACTCGTGCGCACCGGCTGGGGTACACGCGACCCGGTACTCGTGGTTTTTGACCTCGCGGGGGATTCCGATCTTCATCAACACTCCTGTACGTCGATCCGGTGGATTGGCGACATGTGACCTGTTCGATCACCTCAGTGTGAGTATGAAGATCCTGCAAGATCAGATCCATATCAGTGAAGATAGTTCTCAAATCAGTTGGGCGAGCATCTTGATATTCAGATTTCCGAACTCCTCGACCGGCTGATTCGAACCATATTCGGCTGGCGCGTCAACCACGAACGTTCACCCGGTTCAGTGACGCGACTATGGAAGTCGTGACGTGGGGGTGGTGCGAGTTGATCGAACGCCCGCCTGAGACCGGATAAGGCAGGCCGAGGCCGGTCAGCGGACCCGGTTCGCCAACGCTGTGAAGGCCAGCTTCGGTTCCCAGGTCTTGGCCGCGCCGTCGACGCTGTCGAAGATCTTCACCAGGCCGCCGCTGGCCAGGTCGAGGTCCAGGGTCGGGTCGTCGCGGTGAATGAGGTCGGGGCGGGAGAAGCAGTACCAGAAGGCGGTGTCGATGCCGACTTCGTCCAGGATGTTCAGCATCTCGAGCAGGTGGGCGGCTTGGGCCTGCTCGTCGCGCTCGTAGGCGCCGTCGAGGCGCAGCGGAGTGGCGGTACGAGGGTCCCATTGCAGGATGTCCGCGCCGCGATCGGCCTTGTCGGCTGCGCCGCGGTAGGTGACGCAGCCGAATTCGGTGACGGCCACCGGTTTTCCAAGTTTCGCGCCCTCGCCGACGTAACTGCGCATGAGGTCCGGGTAGCGGTCTGCCAGCGCGGCCGAACGGTATCCGGCATCGGTGGCGAGGATATCGAACAGTTCCCAGTTCACCCGTTCGAAGGGCAGGCAGCAGTAGGTGAGCCTGCCACGGAAGCGGGCTCGCGCGATTTCGGCCGCGCGGCCGAGGAATTCGTTGAATCGGGTCGGCATTTCCGCCATGGCCGCCTGACCTGCGGGGGTGGCCAGAGCAGCGGCCCGCTGCTCGAAATCGTCGCCGGGGAAGAAGCCGTCGACGAACAGACTCAGTTCGGAGCCGACGGCCAGCACCACGTTCGCGCCCTGAATCCGCAGGCGTTCGGCGAATTCCGCGATATCCGCGACCAGTTCGAGCAGTTCGCCCTGGGTGACACCGTTGACGAACGGGCAGATCCACACCTCCAGGCCGACGTCCGCGGCCAGCACGGCCGCCTGCTTCAAACGCTCCACGTAACCGCCGGTGATCCGCACGGCGTCGCAGTGCAGGTCGTCGTGGATGGCTCGCATATCCCGCAACACCGCGTCCGGATCGAACGGTTCGTGCGTGCTGTTGCCGCGATTGATGAAGCCGGTGTCGTAGCACACTCCGATGGCGCGCATCTGTACCTCCTCGATCATTAAGGTACGTTGAGTACCGTAATTTGGACCATAGCGTAGCCCCCACAGCATCGCAAGGTACGCTCAGTACCGTTATGACCGAAAGCACGCGAACAACCCGACGCCGCGGCATCGAACTCGAACAGGCCATCCTGCGCGCGGCCGTGGACGAACTCCTGGAATCCGGCTACCCGGGCATGACCATGGACACCGTCGCCAAACGCGCGGGCACCAACAAGAACGCCATCTACCGCCGCTGGCCCAACCGGGCGGCCCTTGGTGTCGCCGCCTACAAACAGCTGACCGCCACCACCCTCGACCTTCCCGGCACCGGCGACCTGCGCACGGACGCGCTGGAGCTATTGCGGCGCGCCAACTCTCACCTCGCCTCTCCGCTCGGCGAGATCCTGCGCAGCCTGCTCGCCGAGCTAGCGCACGAACCGGGGCGACTCGCCCAGTTGCGCGATCAATCCGGAAACGCCGGAGCGGGGCCGTGGCTCACCGTTCTCGACCGGGCCATCGCACGCGGGCAGGCGCCCGCGGCCGCACGTCATCCGCGCGTCGCCGCGGTCCCGATCGACCTGCTGCGCAATGAATTCGTCACGCGCGGTGTGCCCACCGTGCCCGACGAGGTCCTGGTCGACATCGTGGATACGGTGTACCTACCGCTCATACGCGGCTACGAATCCTGAAAGCCGTTCCGCCGCAACCGAGTCGAGAGTCGGGACCGTTCCGCATCGAACGCCGACAGCACTGAGGCCGACCCCGAACAGGAGCCCGACCGGCGAACATTCGTGATCAACGCACTAGCGCTCCGGGATCTGGGTCAGCGCCCACTCGGCCCACTCCCGCCTCATCACCTGGAAGCGCTTACCCCACTCCATCACGATGCGGCCGTAGACGGACAGGTCATCGTCGTCCCAGTCGATCGACGCCTCGAGTGCGGCCAGTTCGGCTAGGCCCTCCGTGCTCGCGGTCTCGATATCGGACAGATAGTCGCGCGCGTACGCGCGGGGAACCACACCGAGAAAGAAGACGCGCAGCAGCACTTCATTGCGCGCCGGCCGTTTCGGCTTGGTCGTGGTGAGCCATTCGCGCAGATCCGCCAGGCCCGCGTCGGTGATCGTGTACTCCTTGCGGCCGCGCGGACCCTCATCCGACACCGCGATCGAGCCCGCGTCGGCGAGCTTGGTGAGTTCGGTATAGATCTGACTCTGAGTAGCGGGCCAGACATTGGCCAGGGACACCTTGAACCGCTGCACCAGGTCATAGCCGCTGGCCGGGCGATCGGATAACAGTCCGAGCAGCACATACCGAAGACTCATGCCATCACCTTACCTTCCACTATTGACATGTCGATAGAGCAGACTCTAATTTAGACATGTCAAAACTGGAATGTCGCCCCACTAGGAGCCTCCGAAAATGTCGTACCTGCGCACCTTCGCCCCCTGGATCGTCTTCGCGGTGGTCCCGCCGCAGTACTGGCAGTGGGCCGCACTGGCGGCCTTCGGCGTTTCGGCCCTCGGCATCGCCCAGCAGATCCGGGCGGGTCAACGCGTGGCAGCCATGATCATCGACATCGGTTCCGTCGCCTTCTTCGCGGCGGTGGCCGTGCTCGCCTTCGCCGATCCGGACACCGCGCTGCACCCCTACACCCCGGCACTGTCCTCGGGCGTGCTCGCCCTGGTCGCGGGCGCATCACTGGCCGTGCGCATGCCGTTCACCCTGCCGATCGCCAAACGGACCACGCCGCAGGAGGTTTGGGATCACCCCGTCTTCATCCGCACCAGCTACGTCATCACCTCGGTATGGACCGCGAGTTTCGTCATCGGCTGCATCGCGATGGCCGCGCTCGCGCACTCCTCCTCGGGCGTGCGCACCATCGCGCAGGTGCTCGCCTTCACCCTCCCGGTGATCTTCACCATCCGCTACGTCGCCCACATCCAGTCGAAGGCGAACTTGCTCAACGAGTCCGCATCCTGAAATCCCACACCAGATCGGCGCCCATCATGACTACCTCGCTTCCACACCTCACCGGCAACTACGCCCCCGTCACCGAAGAACTCACCGCCTACGAATTACCGGTCACCGGAACGATTCCCGCCGAATTGACCGGCTGGTATCTGCGCAATGGCCCGAACCCGCACGCCGCCGCCTCGGCGCACTGGTTCCTCGGCGACGGCATGGTGCACGGCGTGCGACTCGAGCGGGGCCGCGCGGTCTCCTATCGCAACCGGTGGGTCCGCACCTCCACCTTCACCAACGGTGCACAGGTCCGCGACGCCGATGGCAATTACGACCTCACGGGCGGATTCGCCAACACCCACGTCATCCGGCACGCCGGACGCACCCTGGCACTGGAAGAAGGGTCCTACCCCCACGAATTGACCTGTGAGCTGGACACCGTCGGTCCCTACGATTTCGATGGCAAACTGCACACCGCCATGACCGCACATCCGAAGACCTGCCCGACCACCGGCGAATTGCACTTCTTCGGCTATGCCACCGCTGAGCCCTACCTGACCTATCACCGCGCCGACGCCGCGGGAAATCTGCTGCTCAGCCGCCCCATCGACGTGCCAGGGCCGACCATGCACCACGACTTCAACCTGACCGGCGGGCATATCGTATTCATGGACCTGCCAGTGGTTTTCGACCTCGAGATCGCACAATCCGGTGGCGGCATGCCCTATCGGTGGAGTGACGACTACCAAGCGCGGCTCGGTGTGCTGCGCCGCGACGATCCACACGGCGCGGTGCGGTGGTTCCCGATCGATCCCTGCTATGTCTTCCACGCGCTCAATGCCCACGACGAACCGGGCCGGATCGTGCTACACGTGATGCGCTATCCCAGTATGTGGCGACAGGATTCGCCCACCCGCGAACAAGCGAGCCTCTGGCGATGGACCATCGATCTGGACTCCGGCACCGTCATCGAGGAACAACTCGACGACCGCGCCGCCGAGTTCCCCCGCATCGACGATCGGCTCGCGGGTCTCGACACTCGCTTCGGCCACGCCACCGTCTCCCGCGACAGCGGCGCACTGATCCGCTACGACCTGCACACCGGCGCGAACACCGCCCACGAATTCGGCCCCGGCCGCATCCCCGCCGAGGCCGCCTTCGCGGCCGCGAACGAACACCCCGGCGGCGACGGCTATCTCATGACCTACGTCTACAACGCCGACACCGACCGCAGCGACCTCGTCATCCTGGACGCGACCGATCTGGCCGCCACACCGGTCGCCACCGTCCACCTACCGAGCCGAGTGCCCTACGGCTTCCACGGAAACTGGCTCGCCGACCGCTAACGGCGCATCGGCCCAGGCGGACGGCAGCGCGTCACAGGAGACATCGGCGATATCGCGCAGCCGGGCGGCCGGAATATCCAGCCGACTGAGTTGGATCAACCCCTGGGCCACCACCACGATATTCGCGCTGAGCGCGGAGAGATCGCGCTCAGCGCCGCCGAGCAGTACCGCCGGGCGCAGGCGCGCGGCGACACCGTCCTCCATCGCGTCGGTGCAGCGCGTACTGATCGCGACCACTTCGGGCATCCGCGTCCCGAGCTGGGCGATGCTGTTGAGCATCAGGCACCCGCGCCGGTTCGGTTGGGAGGCGCAGTCATCGATGACCGCCCGCAGCAGCGTCCGGACCGCGCTGCGGGCGGATCCGGGCGCGGACCGGATCACCTCGCGGACGAACTGCGCGCGGCGCTCGCAATAGCGCTCGAACGCAGCCAGGAACAGCCCCTTCTTGCTGCCGTAGGCGGCGTAGATACTGCCGTTTCCGACGCCGGTCACCGCCGACACATCGTCGATCGAGGTGCTGTCGAACCCGTGCGCCCAGAACAGCTCCGTCGCGGCATCGAGCAGGTCCGATTCATCGAACCGTCGCGAACGTCCCATTCGCTCACGCTACCAACGCGGACGAGAGATCGCGCACACTGCTTGATTCTGGAGGCATGGCTCCATAATAATGGTGGACATGTCCGCCAACTCAACGATTCCATCCCGCCGACGGGTGGGCATCCTGCTCTTCGACGGTGTGAAGATGCTCGACTTCGTCGGGCCCGCAGAGGTTTTCGTGGAGGCGAATCAGGCTGGGTGCGACTATGAGGTGGTGCTGGTCTCCGCCGACGGCCGGGATGTGCAGACCTCCATCGGCGCCCGCGTCGCCGTGGCGGGCGCTGCCGCGGATGCCGGGCGCTTCGACACCGTGGTGATCCCCGGTAGCGAACTGCCACCCGCGAAGTTCGTGACCCCCGAGGTATTGACCGCCGCCCGTCAACTGGCCGCCAACACCCGCCGCCTGGCATCCATCTGCAGCGGCGCGTTCGTGTTGGCGAATCTCGGACTCCTCGATGGCAGGCGCGCGACGACGCACTGGAAATTCGCGAAGGATCTGGCGCGCCGAGTCCCGGACGCCCAGGTCGAGCCGGATGCCATCTTCGTGCGCGACGGCAACCTCTACAGCTCCGCAGGTGTGGCGGCCGGGATGGATCTCGCGCTGGCGCTGGTCGAAGCCGACCACGGCGCCGATATCGCCCGGTCGGTCGCCCAGTTGCTGGTCATCTACATGCAACGGGCGGGCGGTCAATCGCAGTTCTCGGCGGCGCTACGCGCTCCGGTGCCGCGCAGCCCGCTGGTACGCACGGTCGCGGACCTGATCTGTGCCGATCCCAGCCATCCGCATACCGTCCAGACCCTCGCCACGCACGCCCGGGTCAGCCCACGGCATTTGACGCGATTGTTCCGCACCGAATTGGAGAGCTCGCCGGCCGAATACGTCGCCTTCATTCGGTTCGGTCTGGCCCGGGACAAGCTGCACGCCGGGTACAGTGTGACCGAGGCGGCGATGGCCGCCGGGTACGGCAGCAGCGAAGCCATGCGCCGCGCATTCGTTACGCGCCTTGGCATTTCGCCGAGCAAGTATCAGCAGCGCTTCCGATCGACGGGTACCACCGCGCTGTTGGAGGACGTCACGGCCGCGTCCTGATCAGGGGGATTTATGGCCCGCACAGCGGGGCGGACCGGTCGGCCGCTGCCCAAGACTGAACGCACCCATACAGAAAGGCAGGATGATGGCAGGAAACCCCCTCGGTATCTCGCTCGAACAGGCGGCACAGGAGTTCGTCGACGCGACCTCCGAGCCGCCGTTTCTCTACCAGCTCAGCCCGGAAGAGGGCCGCAAGGCCGTCGACGGGGTGCAGGACAGCCCCATCGTGAAGCCGGAGATCGATGAGGAGTGGATCACCGTCGAGGGCGGCCCCACCGGTTCGGTGCGGGTGCGCATCGTCAAGCCGAAGGGTGCGACCGGCGTGCTGCCGGTGATCATCTACACCCACGGCGCGGGGTGGGTATTCGGCGATGCGCACACCCACGACCGTCTGGTGCGCGACCTGGCCGTCGGGGTGGACGCGGCCGTCGTCTTCCCCGAATACGACCGCTCACCGGAGGTGCGCTACCCGGTCGCGAACGAACAGTCCTACCGAGTCGCGCAATGGGTCACCACCTCCGGCGCAACGCACGGCCTGGACTCCTCGCGGATCGCCATCGCGGGCGATTCGGTCGGCGGCAATATGGCCATCGCGCTGACCCTCATGGCGAAGGAGCGCGGCGATGTCTCGTTCCGCCAGCAGGTGCTGTTCTACCCGGTGACCGACGCCAACTTCGATACCGGCTCCTACCAGGAGTTCGCCGAGGGCTATTTCCTCACCCGCGAGGGTATGCGCTGGTTCTGGGATCAGTACACCACCAGCGAGGCGGACCGCGCGCAGATCACCGCCTCGCCGTTGCGGGCGAGCACCGAGCAGTTGGCCGGGCTGCCCCCGGCGTTGGTCATCACCGCCGGGGTCGATGTGCTCCGGGACGAGGGCGAAGCGTTCGCGGGCAAGCTGCGCGCGGCGGGCGTGCCCGTCACGCAGGTGCGGTACGGGGCGATCATCCACGATTTCGTGATGGTCAACGCCATGCACGACACCTATGCCGCTAAAGCCGCTGTGGCACAAGCCGTCTCCGTATTGAAGGCCGCGCTGTACACCGCGTGACCCCACCCGTCGAACCCGAAGGAAACCCAGTCGTGAGTACCGAATCCGCCACACCGACCGTCGTACTGGTGCACGGCGCGTTCGCCGACTCGTCCAGTTGGAATGTGGTCGTCGAACAGTTGGTGCAGCAAGGACTTTCCGTCGTTGCCGCCGCGAACCCGTTGCGCGGCCTCGACAGTGACGCCGCCTACGTGGCCGCCGTGCTGCGCAGTATCGAGGGACCGATCGTGCTGGTCGGCCACTCCTACGGCGGCAGTGTGATCACCGTGGCGGCCGAGTCGAATCCGAATATCAAGGCGCTGGTCTATATCGCCGCGTTCATTCCCGACCGCGGCGAGAGCGCGCTCGAGCTGACCGATAAGTTCCCCGGCTCGACCTTGGGGCCGACCACCAGGCCGACGTCATATCCGCTGCCCGACGGTAGCGCGGGCACCGAACTGACCATTCGCCAGGAGGAGTTCCACCAGCAGTTCGCCGCCGATGTGCCCGCGCCGACCGCGCGCCTGATGGCCGTGACGCAGCGGCCGGTCGCCGTCGCCGCACTCGAGGAACCGGCGACCGCGACACCGTGGCGGTCGGTTCCGTCGTTCGCGCTGCTGTCCACCGCGGACAAGAACATCCCGATCGAGACCCAGCGGTTCATGGCCGAACGGGCGGGTGCGCGCACGGTCGAGGTCGCGGCCTCGCACGCGGTCGCCGTATCCGTGCCCGATGCGGTGAGCGCACTGATCATGGCGGCGGTGCGGAGCTGACCGTCAGCCGTTCACCGCGAGGACCAGCTTGCCGGTCGAGGTGCGCCCGCCCATCAGGCGGTGCGCCTCGGCGGCCTCGGCAAGCGGGAACTCCGCGGTGATCGGCAGCTCCACCTGGCCGGTCGTGACCAGACGGAAGGCGCGGTCGGCGATCTCACGCAACACCTTCGGCGCAGCGGTGGTGAGTCCGAGAATCGAGAAGCCGGAGATCGACAGTCCCCGTGGGTAGAGCTCGGGCTGGCCGATCTGCCAGCCCGGCTCACCACTGGCATTGCCGTAGGAGATGAGCCGACCGAACATGGCCAGGGATTCCAGACCGCGCCGCAAGGTCTGGCCGCCGACCGGATCGAGCACGATATCGACACCGCGGCCATTGGTCGCCTCCTGCACGTCCGCGGTGAAGGTATCGGCCAGGAAGGCACCGTCGTAGCCGAGCTTGCGCGCATACTCGGCCTTGGCCTCACTGGAGACCACGCCGTACACCGCGCCCGCGCCCGCGAGCTTGGCCACCTGGCCGACCACGGTGCCCACCCCACCCGCCGCGGCCTGCACCAGGACGGTCTCACCGGGCTGCAGCTTCCCGACGGTATTCACCAGGGCATAGGCGGTCGGCAAAACCGTGGGAAGCGTTGCGGCCGTGCGCAAGTCGACGCCATCGGGCACCGGGAACACCGTCGCGGCGGGCACCACGGCGACCTCGGCGTATGCGCCGCCCTCGGTGATCGCCGCCACCGATTGGCCCACGGCCAACCCGTCCACACCCGCGCCGAGCGCGCGCACCCGCCCCGAGAGCTCCAGTCCCGGCACGAACGGCAGCTCCGTCACCCGATATCCCACCGAACGCGCCTGCAGGTCGGCGAAGTTCACCCCGACATACGCGATATCGATCGCGACCTCACCGGGACCGGGATCCGGAGCATCGAGCTCCACCGCACGCAGTACCTCAGGTCCGCCCAGTTCACTGATCTGAATCGCCCGCATAACCCCACTCCACTCGGCACACTGTGTCGAGTCAGTTCTAGCAGGAAAGGCGGCTACCGGCAGTCCACGACGAGTGCGGTCGTGTTATCGGTGCTCCCGGCCTGTAATGCGCTGTCCACCAACGCTTCCGCGATGCTGCCCGCGGTCTCGTCGGCGGCGAGCATCGCCTTGATCTCGACCATATCGAGTCGCTTGTGCACGCCATCGGTGCTCAAGAGCAGTCGGCCACGGCTGGATCCGGTGGCAGCGCGCCCGATGGCGGCCGGACGTACGGTACGTGTCGAGGTGGTCACGAGATGGTCCATCCGCCCCGACGGCGCGATCCCCTTTGCACGCATGTACTCGGCGACGGTGTGGTCGGTGGTGATCTGGTGCAGCACGCGGCCGTTCCAGCGGTAGGCGCGACAGTCGCCGACCCACGCGATATCGCACGGTCCGTCGGGTTGTCCGGCGGCGGGCAGCACCGCGGCCACGAGCACACAGTCGGCCTGCTGCTCCGGGAACTGGCGCAGCAGTTCCTGCTGGGCCGCGAGCACACCGGCGACCGCACCACCGCGCGCGGCCATCCGGGCGGCGAACGAGGCGGCCGTGCGCGCAGCCCTGGCCGCGAGCAGGTTGTCACCGATACCGTCGGCCACGACGAAGGCGGTGCGGCCGACGGTCGGGTCGGTAAAGGTGGCGAAGGCGTCGGCATTGAGGGAACGCCGCCCCCTCCTGCTCACCCCACCAGGGGTGATGCCGCCGCGCCCGCGGTCATCGGACCGGACGATTGCGATCGAAGCGGTTGTGTGCACGGTCTGTCCTCCCTCGGGCTGGACCTGCCCCATCCTGCCGATCCGCACATCTGTCGTTAATTCAGTGAACCGCGATACCCCAAATAGCGTGCCAAAATTTCCCAAGGGATTCCTGTGAATCGCAATACGATGGCGCGGTGAGCATCGATGAAGGCCTCGATCCGCTGCTGGTGAATCGGGGGAACTGGGACGCGCGCGCACCGATCCACGCGGCCAGCGGGTTCTATCGCGATCACGACTCGTCGCATTGGTTCGCACCCTTCGAATGGGACATCCTCGGCGATGTGCGCGACCGCGACATAGTGCATCTACAGTGCCACCTCGGCACCGAAACGGTCGAATTCGCCAAACGCGGGGCGCGCGCGGTCGGTCTCGACTTCTCCCCCGCATCCATCCGGCACGCCCGCGAACTGGCAGCGAATGCCGTCGAGTACGTCTGCGCGGACGTGTACGACGCGCCGAATGCGGTGGGGCACCGGCAATTCGACATCGTCTACACCGGCAAGGGCGCGCTCTGCTACCTGCCCGATCTGGCCGGGTGGGCGAGCGTACTCGCCGAACTACTTCGCCCGGGCGGCCTGGTCTATATCGTCGAATTCCACCCGCTGCTGCACGCACTCGGCCCCACCCCACCGCCCGAAGTCGATCCGAATTCGCTTGTCCTGCACGATGATTACCTCGCGGGCCGGGGCGCACAACGCCGCGACAGCGACCACACCTACACCGACGGCCCGGCACTGACCACCGACACCACGGCCTACGAGTGGCGCCACGGTCTCGGCGAGGTGGTCAACGCCCTGATCGCCGCCGGTCTGCAGATCACCGATCTCACCGAAACCGAGATGTTGCCGTGGCCACGCTGGTCCCGCATGATCCGGACCGACAACGACTGGTTCCGACTGCCGCCAACGGACCCCATCCTGCCGTTGTTGTACGGATTGGCGGCAACCAAACCGGGCTAGCCGCACCGCATCCCGCCACTTTGCTACAAGATAGCCATCTCACTATTACACTGCGACGATCCACATCGAGGGAGCGTCGAGTGTCCACTACCGTTCGGGTTTTGTTCGTTGTCGTCGCCGTGCTCGTCGGCATCATCGTCGCGGTGATATCCGCAATCCTGTCCAAAGTCAGCGGCTCGCCGACGGGCATCGTGATCCGCGACGGCGGCGTCGCCTTCGCCGGTACCGCGGGCCTGACCCTGCTACTGCTCAAGGCCATCGGGTTGCTCTGATCGACCCCGAGGCCACCTCCCACATCACCCGCCCGGTGCACGCCGATCGAAGAGCCGGTCCCGCGCGATATCGAGCGCGCGGGAGACCGCACCGCTGAGCACGCCGTCATCGCCGAGCGTGCTGGCGGCAATGCGCGGACGCAGCGGCCCGAGTTCGGCCATGCGCCGGGCGATAGAGTCGCCGAGCAGGTCGACATTGTGGCCGATGCCGCCGCCGAGTACGACGAGTTCCGGGTCCAGAATCGCCGCGACCGCGGTGATGAGCGCACCGATGCGGCGCCCCTCGGCCTCGACCACCGAGCGCGCCCGCGCCTCACCCGCCACGGCCGCCGCGAAAATGTCCTTCGCCGAGGCCGGACTCAGCCCGGCCTGCCGCGCGGTGCGGGTGACGCCGCCCGCGGCGGCCACCGTTTCGGTCATCCCGCGGTGCCGGGCATCATCGGGTGCCGCGTCGACCTCGGTGGCGGGTAGGAACGAGACCTCGCCAGCCGCGCCGGTACTGCCGACATAGAGTTCGCCATTGATCACGATGCCCATACCGACGCCGGTGCCGATCGAGACCAGCACGAAGTTGCGCACGCCGACACCCGCGCCGTAGGTGAGTTCCCCGACCGCCGCGAGATTGATGTCGTTCTCGATCGCCGAATCGACTTCCAGCGCATCGCGCAACTGTCCGACCAGTCCGGACCGGCCCCAACCGGGCAGATTCGGGGCGTAGTCGAGCCGACCGGTGGCGGCGTTGAGCACACCCGGACTGCCGATCACCGCGTAATCCACTGCTGCCCAATCCATTCCGGCGTCATTGGCGACCTTGTGCGCCAGCGTGCGAACCCGGCGCACCAGGTCGACGGCCGAGCGGGCCGAATTGCGGATATCGCGGCGGGCGATGAATTCACCGCGCAGATCGGCGATCGCGAGCCGGACCCAGTGGCGACCGATATCGACCCCGGCCACCACACCGGCGCGCACATTCACGTCGTAGATCGCCGTCGTCGGACCCGGCCGACCGCTCAGCGAGCCGACGAGCTGCACCAATCCGGCCTCCTCCAGGCCCGAAAGCGCTGCCGAGACGGTGGGTTTGGACAGTCCGCTCGCCTTGGCCAGCTCGCCGCGCGAGGACGGTCCGTGCAGCCGGAGGTGGTCGAGCAGCAGCCGCTCGTTCATTGTGCGCAGCAGTTGGGGATTGCCGACCTTACTCACTGATCCTCCTCCGCGTAACCACTGGACACCCCGTGGTTAGTAAACTACCTTTCTTATCAACGCTCAACCGGGCGCACCTTTCAATTCCCACTCGGCACGGTGATTCTCATGCGTCGAATTCTGCTCATCACCGCGGCGGCAGCCGCATTCGTCCTGGCTGCGGGCTGTAGCTCCGGCACCGGCGACGCGAAGTCGGGCGGCGACAACCCGACGATCGCGCTTCTGCTCCCGGAATCCAAGACCACCCGCTACGAGGCCTTCGACCGGCCGCTGTTCGAAGCCAAGACCAGGCAGCTGTGCGCGAGTTGCCGGGTGCTCTACTTCAATGCCGATCAGGATGCGGCCAAGCAGCAGGGCCAGTTCGAATCCGCGCTCACCCAGGGTGCCGATGTCATCGTGCTCGACGCGGTGAACGCCGATGCCGTTGCGCCACAGGTCAATCAGGCCAAGCAGAAGAAGATCCCGGTGATCGCCTATGACCGGCTGATCTCCGGCATCGGCTACGAGTACTACGTCTCCTTCGACAATGTAAAGGTCGGCAGGGTGCAGGGCGAGGCCCTGCTGGCCGAGCTGACCAAGCGCGGCACCGTCGACAAGGGGCAGGTGGTGATGATCAACGGCGCGCCGACCGATCCGAGCGCGGGCGATTACAAGCAGGGCGCACACCAGGCGCTGGATGGAAAGGTCAAGGTCGCCAGGGAATTCGATACTCCCGACTGGTCGCCGGATAAGGCGCAGCAGGAGATGGAACAGGCGATCACCGCACTCGGCAAGGATTCCATCGTCGGTGTCTACTCGGCCAATGACGGCATGGCCAGCGGTGTGATCGCGGCCCTGAAGCGGGCGGGTTATGCGACGCTGCCCCCGCTGACCGGTCAGGACGGCGAACTCACCGCGGTACAGCGGATCCTCACCGGTGAGCAGACGATGACCATCTATCTCAACTATCGCGCCCAGGCCGAACAGGCGGCCGAACTCGCGGTCGCGCTGGGCAAGGGCGAAAAGCCTACGGCCCCAGCGGCAACCGATAACGGCTCCGCGAAGATCCCCTCGTTCCTGCTGGACGCGATCGCGGTGAGCAAGGACAACCTGAAGGACACCATCGTCAAGGACGGCCTCTACACCGTCGCCGAGATCTGCACGCCCGACGTCGCGGCGGCATGCCAGGCCGCGGGACTCAAATGAGTACGGCGACAACGATTCTCGCCGCACGTGGCATCGTCAAGCGCTATGGTGCGGTACAGGCACTGGCTGGTGCCGATCTCGAGGTCCGGGCCGGTGAAGTGGTCGCTCTCGTCGGCGATAACGGCGCGGGCAAATCGACGCTGGTGAAGGTGATCTCCGGGGCAATCATCGCCGATGAGGGGGAGATCACCTTCGCCGGGGCCCCGGTGCGGATCACCCGGCCCCAGGATGCGCAGGCGCTCGGGATCACCACGGTTTTTCAGGATCTCGCACTGTGCGACAACCTCGATGTGGTCGCCAATCTGCATCTCGGCACGGAGACGAGAATGTTCAGCGTGCTCTCCGAAATCGCGATGGAGCGCAGCGCGCGGGATCTACTGCGGTCGCTGGATGTGAAGATCAAGGATGTGCGGGCGCCGGTGTCCGCGCTCTCGGGCGGGCAGCGGCAGTCCGTCGCGATCGCCAGGGCGCTGCTCGGGCAGCCCAAGATGGTGATCCTCGACGAACCGACCGCGGCGCTCGGCGTCGAGCAGACCGCGCAGGTGCTCGCGCTGATCGGCCGACTGCGCGAGCACGGCCTCGCGGTGCTGCTGATTTCGCACAATCTGGTCGATGTCCGGACCGTCAGCGATCGCGTCGTCGTCTTGCGTCTCGGCCGCAATGCCGGTGAGTTCGAGACCGCGCAGGCCAGTCAGGAAGCCATTGTCGCCGCGATCACGGGGGCCGTGTGATGAGTGAGCTCGCCATGAAACAACCTGCACTGCAAAGAAATCCGTTGCACGGGTGGGCCGATGCGGCGACGGACCGGCTGCGCCGCGGTGATGTCGGATCCATTCCGGTCGCGGTCGGACTCATCGTCATCGCGGTGGTGTTCAACCGTCTCAATGCGCACTTCCTGTCCGCGGAGAATCTCACCAACCTCGCCTTGCAGATGGCCGCGACCGGCACCATCGCACTCGGCATCGTGCTGGTGCTGCTGCTCGGTGAGATCGACCTGTCCGCCGGATCGGTCAGCGGGCTGACGGCCGTGGTGATGACCCAACTGTATGTGCACCATGGCTGGCATCCGGTGGTCGCGGTGCTCGCCGCAGTCGCGGTGGGCGCGGCGATCGGACTGCTGCACGGGGTGATGCGAACCCAGCTGAACATGCCGTCGTTCGTGGTGACGCTGGCCGGGTTGATCGGCTGGCAGGGACTGATGCTGTATCTGCTCGGCAAGGAAGGGACCGTCAATCTGCCGTTCGATCGCGGGATCGCGACGATCAGCGATACCTGGCTGCCGCCGTGGCTGGCGTGGCTGTTCGTGGTGCTGCTCGCGGGTGGGCACTTGGTCGCGAGTGTGCGCACCAGGCGGCAGCGGGCGATGGCCGAGCTGACGGTGTCGGCTCCCGGGTGGATCGCGCTGCGTTCGGGTGCGCTGGCATTGCTGCTGGCCGCCACCGTGGTGGTGCTGAATTCCGATCGCGGGGTGCCGCTGACCCTGGTGATCTTCGGCGGACTGGTACTGGCCGTCGATCTGGTGCTGCGGCGCACCGTCTTCGGGCGGCGCATCTACGCCGTCGGCGGCAATGCCGAGGCCGCACGGCGCGCCGGAATCAATGTGACGTGGGTACGCATCGCCGCATTCATCGGATGCTCCGCGCTCGCGACGGTCGGCGGCATCCTCGCGGCGTCCCGCCTGGTGGCGGTCAACCAGAGTTCCGGTGGCAGCGACATACTGCTCAATGCCATCGCGGCGGCGGTCATCGGCGGCACCAGCCTCTTCGGCGGACGCGGACGTGCCTATGCCGCACTACTGGGAATCCTTGTCATCCAATCGATTACGAACGGCATGCTGCTGCTGAACGTCGACTCGTCGGTGCGTTTCATGGTCACCGGCACGGTGCTGGCCGTATCGGTCGCCATCGATTCGGTGGCCCGGCGCGGAGCCGAAGGGACCCGCTGAGTTCAGCCGCCGAAGACCAGACAGGCGAAGCCGACGTGCACACCGGTGCCGACCCGGACGTCCACCGTCGCGATGGGCGTGACGTCCGGGGCCTGGACGGCGCTCAGCGTATGCGGGCCGGTGGTCGCCGGAAACCAGGTGAACAGCGCGATGCCGCCGAGCGGACGGACCACGCCGAGCAGTACACCGTTGTCGTAGAACGAAACCGGCTCGGCCGCATTATCGACATAGGCCTCGGCGGTGGCCGCACAGTCGGTGCCGTAGTTGGTCGCCAGGCCGTAATTCGAATCCGGCATGACGCCCATCCGGGTCACAACGGCACTCGCGTTCGGCGCGACGCCGGTCAGCGTGACGGCGGCGACGCCGAACAGCGTGGCGATCGTGATCTTTCGGTAGCTCATGATTCGGTCCTCATGGTGCGGCGCCGGATGCGAGTTGCCAGTGGTTGCATTGATCGTTACCCCATAGCGGCCGTCGATATACGCGAATCGCCCAGCGTTTCGCAATTATGTACCAGGCGGTCGGTTTACTGCCCTGGCGCCACCGCACCGATTTTCACGCTCACCCGCCTGTTCCCATGCTTTGCACAATCTAGAACGTGTTCTAACGTGATCTCATGGACGTGACATACGAAGGCACGAAGCGGGAACTCAGCACCGATCAGGGGGTGCTGCGCTATCACGAGGCGGGCGATGGACCGCCGCTCTTGCTGCTGCACGGGTCCGGGATCGGTGTGAACGGGTGGCGCAACTATCGTGGCAACCTCGCGGTCTTCGCCGAGCACTTCCACTGCTACATACTCGAATTTCCCGGGTTCGGCGTGAGCGACGCGGTGGACGGGCACCCCGTGCTCACCGCGGGCGCGGCGGTGCTGCGGTTCATGGACGGACTCGGCATCGAATCGGCGGCCATGGTCGGCAACTCGATGGGTGGTGTGGTCGCGGCCAACCTCGCGATCCAGCATCCGCAGCGGGTCAGCAAATTGGTCACCATCGGGGGTATCGGCCCGAATATCTTCAGCTCGAGCCCGAGCGAAGGGATTCGGCTGCTGCAGGAATTCGCCGACAAACCCGATCGGGACAAGCTGCTGCGCTGGTTGCGGAGCATGGTCTACGACCCCGCGGTGATCACCGACGAGATCATCGAGGAACGCTGGGAGGCCGCGCAGCATCCGGACACCCAGAAGACCGCCGCGATGATGTACGGTTCGGCGGCCTGGGCGATGCAGCAGAAGTTCCTGGCGAACTCGAAAACTCCGCCGTACTGGTCGATGCTGCACAAGGTGCAGTGCCCGACGCTGCTGACCTGGGGTCTCGACGACCGCGTCAGCCCGCCGGATATGGCGCTCGTGCCGATGCGGCTGATCCCCAATGCGGAACTGCACGTCTTTCCGAACAGCGGACACTGGGTCATGATCGAGGCCAAGGCGGCCTTCGAACGCGCCACCCTGGAATTCCTGCGCCGCTGACTCGCGACCTCAGTCGCCCGCCGGGTAGACCGCGATCTCGACGAGGTTGCCATCCAGGTCGCGGCAGTAGTGCGAGATCATGTCACCGAGCGCACCCGATTTGGTGACCGGACCGCTGGTGATCTCAACTCCGCAGTCCACCAAATGATCTCGCACCTGCCGCGGCGAGGCCCGGGTGATGAAGCACAGATCCTGCGACCCTGCCGCTTCCGTGCGAGCCGTCACCCAATTCGGGTCGCGCGCGAGCGCGCCGACCGGTCGCAGGTTGATCTTCTGATTGCCGAAGTACAGCGCGGTTCGGCCGGTCGGGCCGAACGTCGCCACCCGCATGCCGAGGACTTTCGCGTACCACGCCGCGGTTGCCTCGACATCGGCACAGTTGATGACAATGTGGTCGAACCGCTCGACTGAGAACGCCATACTCGGGACCCTACGCCGGTTCTCAGCGTGAGCAGCCTGTTGTGCTAGGTGAAAGGGGCTGTGTCCGTGGGTAATCCGGCAGCGGGTCGCTCGTCTTCGGTGCCATGATGCGTTCCATGCCCGCCATGGATTCCAGCACGGACAGGCGGGTGAGGGCGTTTCGAATCGCCATGCCCGGGCGGGTCTTGGGCACCATGAGTCGAAGGTTCGGTCCGATCTGCTGTTTGCGGTCGACCAGGGCGCGGTGGCTCTGCTCGTAATCGTGAAAGCCTTGGCGGTGCTCGCCGTTCGCGGCGGCGAGGGCACCGGCGAGCCGGTACGCGCCGACGAGCGCCAGTTCGGCACCGGCTCCAGAGGCGGGTGAAGCGCAGTAGGCGGCGTCACCGACCAGAGCGATGCGTCCGGCAGACCAGGACGTCATATGGACCTGGCCGAGCGAGTCGAAATACAACTCCGGATCGGCCAGTGCGCCGTCGAGCAGTGCTGGCACGTTCCAGGCGGATTCGTTGCCGAACCGGTCGGCCAGCACCGCGCGGGCCGCCGCCGCATCACGCGGGTCGAGGTCGAGCAGTGGGCTGCGGAAGATGAAGTAAGCCTTGGCCTGTGCGTGGTTGCCGGACCGATAGATTCCGGACATCGCACCCGGTGTGTTGTAGACGGTGACCCAGCGGTCGGGTCCGAGCGCCGCATCGGCATTGCCGAAGGCGAAGTAGTGGTCCAGGTGGCGGACGAAGTCCCGCTCCGGGCCGAAGGCCAGCCGCCGGACGGTCGAATGCAGGCCGTCCGCACCGATCACCAGGTCGAATCGCCGTCGCGGACCGTGCTCGAAGGTGACGGTGACACCGTCGTCGTCCTGGTCGAGGGCCTGGATCGAATCGCCGAAAAGGTATTCCACACCGGTATTGCTGTCGTGCAGGATCCGGACCAGATCGCCGCGCATGATCTCCACCTCGGCGCTGTCGTATTTGTCCTTGATCTTCTGCATGTCCATGCGGGCGATGGGATCGCCGCTGACGTTCACGAACTGCATGCCGGTGACGTCGGCGGCGGCAGAGCGGAGCTGCGACATGATGCCCATGCGCTCGGCGACCCCGATCGCGTGATCGCGCACATCCACCCCTTGGCCGCCGACCCGCAGGCCGGCTGCCCGTTCGACAATTGTCGGCCGGAATCCGTGTCGCACAAGCCAATACGCCAATGTCTGCCCGGCGATGCTCGCACCGGAGATCAAAACCCGCTCGTTTCGCATTGTCCACTCCCTGTCTCGAAATCGACTGACCGATGGTCAGTACTGTACGACGCTGACCGTCGGTCAGTCAAGGGGTAGGATCGGTCACCATGGCCGACGATTCACGTGCCCGCATCCTGGTATCCGCGCTCGACCTCTTCGCCGAACGCGGATACCACGCGGTCTCCGTGCGTGAAATCGCCGAGCGGGTCGGGCTCACGAAAACCGCAGTGCTGTATCACTTCCCGAGCAAGAGGGATATCGTCGCCGCGCTCGTGGAGCCCTTGCTGGCCGACAGCGAGGCGGTGCTCGAAGCCGCGGGCCACCAGCGCGATGCGCGGTCGCAATGCTGGGCGGTGGTGGCAGGACTGCTCGATGTATGGCTCGCACACGGTCAACTGTTGCGAATGCATATGCAGGACCAGGCGCTATCCAATGACGAGGCGACCTTCGCGCGATTGCGGACCATCGCGCTGTCCGCGCAGGACCTGATCGCCGGCCCCGACGCCGATTTCACCACCAGAGTCCGTGCGGCGCAGGTCTACGCGGCACTCAGCGACCCCGTGGTCATCTTCGCCGACCGTCCGACCGACGAACTCCGCGCTGCCGTCCTCGACGGCGCCCGGCGCCTACTCGGCGCTCCGGCCGCCCACCACGCCCCCGCCCACCGATCACCACCGATCCCGGACTCCCCCGCCCACCCGATCCGCCGCGGCCGCCCAGGCGCCATGACCACCGAAATGGTCGAATCCGCCCGCCACATGCGCGATTCCGGCCGACCAATCGACGAAATCGCCGCCGAATTCGCCATCTCCCGCGCCACCCTCTACCGACACCTCGGCAAGCAGAACTAATTATGAGAATAATTTCGAGACAAGCCGTTGTCGCACCGACGTCGCCCCACAGGTGCTCGACCCGGTCCTAGTTCCTAGACTGGCGGGATGATGTCGACTGCGCAGGTGCTGGCGCTCGGTGGGGTGATGCTGGTGGGGGCCATGTCGCCGGGGCCGGATTTTGTGATCGTGACACGCAATGCCGCGGTTTCGGGACGGCGGGTGGGGGTTGCCAGTGCGGTTGGGATCGCGTTGGGGGTGTTCGTGTGGTCGATGGTGACGGCGGTCGGGGTCGCGGGGGTTTTGGCGGCATCGGCGGTGACGTTCACCGTGCTAAAGCTCATCGGTGCTGGGTATCTGGCCGTGCTCGGGCTGCGGGCGCTGTTGGCCGCGCGGCGGGGTGACTATCCGGTCGAGATGCCGGAGTTGAAATCGCATGGCACGACCCACGCATTTCGCCAGGGACTGCTGTGCAATCTGCTGAACCCCAAGGTGGCGGTCTTCTTCATCGCCTTGCTGCCGCAGTTTCTGCCCGCCGAGCCGAGCACCCTGGACACCCTCGAATTGGGCATTGTGACGGCAACCGTCTGCCTGGCCTGGTTCTCGCTGCTCGCGGTCGGTGTCGGCGCGCTGCGCCACGTACTCGATCGCCGGTCAGTCCGCCGCGCGATCGATGCCACCATGGGCACGTTCATGGTCGCCCTCGGCATCCGAATCGCGGTGCAGAGCAACTGAAGCCGGGTTAGTTGCACATAAGCCACATGAGCCACGGATCGGGCGACTAGTCTGCGGCCATGGCAGTTACGTGGCCGGATGATATCGACGATGTCCTGCGCGGTGACCTCACCGCTGGATTGGCGTACATTACTCCGGCGGGTGGGGCGGTGGTGACCGCGGTGTCACCGATCGGGTTGCGGGATCGGGAGTTGGGGACGGTCGGGTTCACGACCTCACTCGGCTTCGGCCGCAAGCTGGATCGGATGAAACGGGAGCCGAAGGTCACGCTGGCATACCATGCGCGTGAGCACGGGTTGGGCAACCCGGCCAATTAGCGCTTCGTCGTGGTACAGGGCCTGGCGACCTTCGACGCCGAGCCCGACCAGACCGTCCTGGACCGAATCGGTGAGCAGGCCACACCCTATCTCGGCGTACCGCGACGCGGACGATTCTGGGATCGCTGGCTCAGTGCGTACTACGCCGACCGAGTACTGGTGACGGTCACGGTCACCCGGATCATCGCGTGGCCGAACCTGGATGCGACCGGCGAACCAGAGGTATACGGCGAACCGCTACCCGATATCGCGGATGCCCAGAAGCCACCCGCGAAAGGCACCGGCCCGCGGATGGACAGCGCCAAGGCCGCGGCGAGCGCCGCGAAACTGCCGCATCGGCTGCTCGCCTATCGACAGTCCGACGGCTATCCGGCCGTGGTCCCGGTGCGGGTCGGCGATTCGAGTTCGGCGGGCATAAGCCTCACGATCCCAGCGGGAGTCGCCCAGGGCGGTCGCCGCGCGGGTCTGCTCGCGCATACCTATCGTCCGCAACTGGTCGGACTCGAATGCCGCCAGCACACCGGCTGGATCGAAGTCGACAGCACCGACGCGACCTACGCCCCGCACACCCGATCCGGGTTCATCGCACCTCCGAACAAGACACTCCTGTTGCTGGCCAACGGCTTCATGGCTCGCCGCGGGCTGGCCCAGGCCCGAAAGCAGGGCCGCCTCGACGCCTTGCGCTGACTCGTACCGGCGACTACACCAACGTCACCGGCAGCCTGGCATGCCCATTGGAGATGAAGCTGACCACGCTCCCCAACTCGGACGGATCCGCTGCCAGCCGCATATTCGGAAACCGTGAAAAGATCGCGGGCAACGACACCAGCGCTTCGAGCCGAGCCAGCGGCGCACCGAGACAATGGTGCGCACCGTACCCGAAAGCCAAGTGCTCCTTATTGTCTCGGGCCACATCGAACAGATCGGCGGTGTCACCGTGCAGCTTCGGATCACGGTTGGCGGCCGCGTACGAGGGGAGAATCGGCTCCCCCTTAGCGATATGTACCCCGTCGACCTCGATGTCGTCGACCGCGAATCGCAGCGGCAGATGTGCCACGGGTGCCTCCACCCGCAATGCCTCCTCGACCAGATCGGCCCAGGTCGCCCGCTCCTCGCCCAGCGCGGCGCGCTGCTGCGGATTGGTCAACAGCGCGAAGATCGCCTGGTCGAGCAGGTTGACCGTGGTCTCATGCCCGGCACTGATGACCAGCAGCAGCGTATCGATCAACTCCTGCTCGGTGAGCTGCGATCCATCGTCCTCGTCGCGATGTGAGATCAGCAGACTGGTCATATCGTCGCCGGGATTGTCGCGCCGATATGCCACCAATTCACCGAGAATGCGATACATCTCCATGTAGTTGGCCTGCGACTGCTCCGGACCGAGCGAGGTGTCGAAAATACCGTCGACGCATTTGCGCAGGCCCGGATTGAGTTCTTCGGGCACGCCCATCAATTCGGAGATGACCTGAATCGGCAGCGGATACGCGAAAGCCTCACGCAGATCGACCGATTCGCCCGCCGGCGTCGTCGCGAGTCCGGCGAGCAGTTCCTCGGTGATCCGCTCGATCTGCTCGCGCATCGCCTCGGTGCGTCGGTGGGTGAACGCGGGCGCGACCAGCTTGCGCAGCCGCTTGTGGTCCGAACCGTAGGCGGTGAACATATTATTGGCCGCGACCCAGAGGAAAAGCGGCCAGTCGTGCGGAATCTCGCCATTGATGAATGCCGGCCAATGCTGGCTCGCGTCCTTCGACACCCGCGGGTCGACCAGCAGCTTCTTCAGCAGCCCCGCATCCGTTACCGACCAGGCGCGCACACCGCCGGGCAGTTCTACCAGCGCCACCGGCCCGCACTCGCGCAGGCGCGCCGATTCGCCCTGGATATCGGTTCCCGTCGGATCCAGGGTTATAGGGTGTTGATCCACAGAAATCTCCTTTAAAGCATGGCTAGCGGAGGGGATTTGGG
Source organism: Nocardia sp. NPDC004278 (assembly GCF_053602975.1). Classification (NCBI taxonomy): domain Bacteria; kingdom Bacillati; phylum Actinomycetota; class Actinomycetes; order Mycobacteriales; family Nocardiaceae; genus Nocardia; species Nocardia sp. NPDC004278. The sequence goes on along the minus strand of NZ_JBSGEQ010000013.1, from coordinate 142,732 downwards.
GAAGGTGACAGGTAGGGAGACCAGGGCCCGTTGGAAGGGCCCCGGCCGCCAAGTGAGCTCTTCGGGCGTTGTCGCCAAACGCATTTCGGGAAGTGCATCGAGCAGCTGATCGATGGCGTCCTGGACGATCAGGTAGGCGACCGACCGCGCAGGGCAGGCGTGCGGTCCCACGCTCCAAGCCAGATGCGAACGGTTGGGCCCGAATTCGCTCACCCCGATGGCTGGGTCGTTGTTGCACCCGGTCATGCTGATGATGACCGGTTGATGCGCGGGTAGCCAGACATCGTCGATCAGGATCGGTTGTCTGGGGTAGGAGACGCAGTAGTTCGCCATCGGCGGGTCGGTGAACAGCACTTCGTCGAGTGCGTCGCGGGTCGACATGCTGCCGCCGTGCACGCTGGCCGCGAACCGGTCGTCGGTCATCATCAGCAGCAGCGTATTGGTGATCAGATTCTGCTGCGGCTCGATGCCCGCGCCGTAGAGGGTGACGAGCTGGTGGATCATCTCCACATCCGTGAACTCGGCGGAATGTGTGAGCAGACGCGAGGTGAGATCGTCGCCCGGGCTATTGCGCTTGAGGGTGACGAGATCGAACAGCGCGTCGGACAGCATCGCATTGCCCTTATCGGCGTTGACGCCCTCGAAGATCGCCGCCATCCCACTGGCAACCTGCCTGCCGATCTCTGCCGGGCAGCCGAGCATCACATTGAGCACCTGGAAGGTGAGCGGAAATGCGTACTGGCTGATCAGATCCGCAGCACCGTCGCCGCAGAAGGTATTGATCAGCGGGACGGCGGCCGCTTCGACGATGGCGTGCATGGCGTGCAGATCGACCTCGGCGAGGCTCGCGACATTCGCCTGCCGATATCGCAAGTGCTCCAATCCCGCACTGCGCAACGCATTCGGGCGCCACTCCAGCATCGGCAGCACCGGGCATTCGCCGGGAATATTCTGCTGCCAGGTGCGCGGATCGGCCGGAAAGTGGTCCGGATCATTGAGTATTCGCACGGCGGTGTGATAGCCGATCACCAAAGTGGCCGGTACACCGGGCGATAGGTCCACCGGCACCAATGATCCGTACTGGCGGCGCATTTCGCCGTATGCCCGGTGCGGATCGGCGGCGAACTCCTCGGTGTAGAGCGCCACCCGCGGGCCATCGGTATCGATCGGCGACCCGAGGGCGACCGGGCGGGGGTGGGTTCGATCGGGCTGCAATGCGATGGTTATCTCCGGGATTCCTGCCGATGGAATAGGAATTCGACAAGAGTGATCAGCGAGCGCAGACAGGTGCTGCGCTGCCGAGCGTCAAGTGAGGTCAGCGGGGTATCCGGTGCGAGGTCCAGCGCATCGCGGATCTCCTCGAGCGAATAGCGCTTGGCGCCCTCGAACTGGTTGACCGCCACCGAATATGCCACACCGCGCTCCTCCAGGACCGAGAGCACCTCATCGGCCTTCTCGATGCGCCGGGTGTCCACCAGGACCAGCGCGCCGAGCGCACCGCGGGCCAACTCCTCCCAGAGCGGGACGAAGCGCCGCTGTCCCGGCGTGCCGAACAGGTACAGCGCGAGTGTGGGATTCAGCGTGATGCGCCCGAAATCCATGGCCACGGTGGTCTCGGTTTTGCCGGGCAGTCCGGCCATATCGTCGACGCCGACACTGGCCTCGGTGATCGTCTCCTCGGTGCGCAGCGGCCGGATCTCGGAGACGCTGTTCACGAACGTCGTTTTGCCAACGCCGAAATTGCCTGCTACCAGGAGCTTTACCGACCGCGTCACGGTCTCCGGCACATAGTCGACATTGCGCTCAGGCCGGGAGAGCACGGAGCCCATTGAGTACCTCCTCGAGCAGGGTGATCTCCGGCATGGTTTCGGCCGGGGTAGGAGTAGCCAGATGTTCGCTGTCCAGCAGATCGGCGACGACGATCTTCACCACGGACGGCGGCAGGTCTAGATATGCGGCGATTTCCGCAATGGACAGCGCGCTGCGACGGCTGCAGAGGTTCAGGACCTGGCGCGCGTCGGGTGTCGCGCCAGGTGCCGGGTCCTTGGCGGCGACGACGAGGGTGACCAGGTCCAGCTCACGACTGGGACGGATTCGTCCCCCGGTGCGCACATAGGCCCGGACCAGGTCGGGGTCTCGCCGGGACCTGGTCATGAGGACAGGCCGCCCTCAACTCTCCCGCGCGGCTGGGCGCCTAACTCGTGCCCGACCCGCCCGGCGAGTTCGTTCATGCGGTGCGCGACCAGCCCGATATCGGTTTCCGGCGTCGTCGAAACACCGAGCAGCGCACCATCCCCCGCGGCGGTGATGAGGATCATGCCCTGGTCGTACTCGGTCATGTTCTGCCGCACGCCGTTATCGACACCGCCGCAGAACTCGCCGAGCGCCTTACCCAGCGAGCGCAGACCCGAAGCGGCCGCGGCGAAACGCTCGGCATCGTCCTTGGTCACACCGTCGGAGTGCGCGATCCGCAGTCCGTCGTCGGACAGCAGCACCGCGAACCGAACACCGGGCACACTGCTGAGATCCTCGAGTAGCCAACCCAGCCTGTTGCTGCTGTCGGTCACTGTGCTCATCAGGATGACATCCCTTCGCTGTTGTCGGAGGCGGCGGCCTCACGGCCGCTCTTGGAACCCGTCTGCCATGCGGAGGCGATCTCCGGGCGAGCCTGTCCCGCGTCGGATTCGGTGCCCGCATTGGCGGCCGGTACCGGTGCCACCGCTCTGCGGCGTCGTTTGGGTAGGCCACCACTCGTGATCTCGTGCACAGCGAATTCCTCGTTCTCGGCGGGTTGTTCGCTCACCCCGGCCAAGACCGGAACCGGGGACAGTTCGAAGGGCTTCTCGTTGGCGCTCGGCGCAGGGGCGGGCGCGACAGTGGGCGCGGCCGGTTCGGCGACGGTCCTGGGCGCGGTGACGAGCAGCGCCTCGGGGATGTAGACCATGGCCCGCATGCCGCCGTAGATGTTCGGGCCATCGATGTAGACGGTGAACCCGTAACGCCGCGCCAGCGCCGCGATGCCGGGGAAGCCGACGCGCGGCGACGGGCCGAGCTGGTGGATGTCGATCGGGCGTTCGTTGGCGAGCACCTGCCTGGCCTCTTCCATCTGCTCGGCGTTCATCCGCACACCGGCGTCGTCGATGATCACGGTGACGCCGTGGTGGCCCTCCTGGAAGCTCACGTCGACGAAAGACGTTGGCGGGGAGTAGCGCAACGCGTTGTCGAGCAGGGTGGCCAGGGTGTGCACCAGCGGCTCCACCGCACGGCTGATCACGGTGCGGTCGAGTTGCGCGGGGCGCACCCGCAGGTAGTCGCGAACACGTCCGATCGCACCACCGACAACATCGGTGAGCGACTGCGCGGGCCAGCGCCGACCCGGCAGACCACCACAGACGATCACATACGACTGGGCCTGCCGCAGCATCTGCTGGACGGTGTGGTCGATGCGGGTGAGGGTGGCGTAGACCTCGTCGTCGCGGTGCTCGCGCAGCGCGGCGCTCACCACCTGACTGACGTCGGCGCCGAGGCTGACCACGGAGGTGCCGAAGGAGCGCACCGCCGCACTGGTCGCCGCCCGCGAGGCGGATTCCACCTCGGCGCGGGTAGCGTCCTGGGTCGTCTGGACGACCTGCTGGGCCTTGTCGTCGGACTCGCGGACGACCTGCTCATGCGTCTCGGACTGCACGACCCGTAGGTCATCGGCGAAGCGCTCGGAGACCCACTGCAGGCACTGGGCGAAGCGGGAATTCTCCAGCCCCGTCGGCACCTCGATCGCCGACACCGGCGCCTCGAAGCGGCGCACCGCCTCCGACATCGCCGGAAGAGTCTTTCCGGCGAAGTGCTCGAGAATCTCCTCGTGCGCGCGGCTCTCCCTACTGAGAGTCTCGGCTCTGGCCCGTTGTTGTTTCGCGTATTGCGCTATATACACCGCCGCCGCCACGGCAATAATGAGAGCGGGGGCGAGGATCCATGAAAGCACCACGGCGATATCTTGATTCATCAGCTCTCTCGTCGTTGCGACAGCCGGTGTCGCAGCGGTTTGTTTCGCCTTTCTCGCGACGCCGACCAGGAATAACACTCGTCGAATGCGGCCACGTCGGCGTACCGGAGCACCTTTGCGGCCACGACCGCACGCACACCAGTACCGCCCCAGAGTGCCCGCAGGGCAAGTGATTCCGAGGAACCACCGACCGAACGGATCGAGCCGAGCCGACTGCCCAGCACCCGACGACCCGCCCACAGTAGCAGCATCGCAGCGAAGTCTCTCTCGATCCGAAAACCACATTCCGATTCCTCGAACTGCCAGCGCCCCCGGGCATTTCGCATGCCGCCTTCCGGATCCCTTGGCCTGCACGAATTTCACCTGCGCGGAGCCATCGCGCGAGCGGCGCAGTAGCCGATCGCTATCGCCGATGCCGCGTGTGCCCACATATAGCGAACCGCAGGTACCGGATACCATGCGCGAATGGCAAAGCTGAAGGTGTCCGTCGATGTGCCGATCACCCCGCAGGAGGCCTGGTCGCACACCTCCGATCTGAGCGAGCTGGACAAATGGCTCACCATGCACGAGGCGTGGCGCAACGAGGTGCCCACCGAACTCACCGTCGGCACCCAACTCATCGGCGTCGCCTCGGTCAAGGGGTTGCGCAATCGGGTGACCTGGACCGTCAATGCCGCCGAACCACCGCGGCGACTGGCATTGAGCGGCACGGGCAAGGGCGGCACCAAGTTCAAGCTCGAACTGCTCGTCGCCCCAAAGGGCGCGGGCTCGGAGGTCACCGTCGATATCGACCTGGGTGGCGCGCCGCTGTTCGGTCCGATCGGTTCCGGCGTCGCCCGTGCGCTCAAGGGTGATATCGAGCGCTCGCTGGCGCGCTTCGTCGCACTCTACGGCTGAAGGGAGTTCGGACCATGCCGTATGCCAAGGCCGCGGATGGCGCGCGGATCGCGTATCAGACCGCCGGTGTCGGCTCGCCGCTGCTGTTGCTCGGCGGACAGGCGAACAACCACCACTGGTGGGACGGGATCCGCACGGACTTCGAGACCGCGTATCGCACCGTCTCGCTGGACTATCGCGGCACCGGCGACAGCGATAAGCCGGACATCCGGTACAGCATCATGGGATTCGCCGAGGATGCCATCGCGGTGCTCGACGATCTCGGCATCGACCGGGTCGCCGTGTACGGCACGTCGATGGGTGGGCGGGTTGCGCAGTGGCTGGCCGCGCGATTTCCGGATCGGGTCCATACGCTGGTGCTCGGCTGCACCTCGCCGGGCGGTCGGCACGCGGTGGAACGTGGCGCCGAGGTCCGAAAGTCGCTATCCGAGGCCGATCCGGCGGCGGTACGGCGGGCGCTGCTGGAATTGATGTACACGCCCGGGTATCTGGCGAGCACATCCGGCCCGTTCAATACCCTCGGCGATCCGGAGATGCCCGCCTACGCCAAACGCAGGCATCTCTACGCGAGCAATAAGCACGACGCATGGGATGTGCTGCCGGATATCGCGGTTCCCACGCTGGTCGTACACGGGACCGACGACCGGTTCAATCCCGCTGCGAACGCGCCGCTGTTGGTGGAGCGCATCCCGGGCGCTCGGCTCGCATTGATCCCGGGCGCGCGGCACGCCTATTTCGACGAATTCCGCGACACCGCGAGCCCCCTCGTCCTGGAATTTCTGCACGCGACCCAGCGGTAGCTCCGAGTTCGCCTGGCACTCAGACGAACTCGGAGCCCGCGGCTAATGGACCAGTGCCGGTGCCTCCGCCACCGCATCCGCCTTCGGCTTGGTACGCGGCAGGAACGACGCGGGGATCAGGGTCAGCACGATGAGCACCACTGCCACGATGTAGGTGTGGCTGAATGCCGACGCGGCCTGGCTCAATCCCGTATCGACCGCACCCGGCGGCAGCTGGGCCGCGATCGATGGATTGTAATTCGACGCGATCGCGGGTTTGGCGAATGTTTGCCGGTTCAGCAGACTGCTGAGTACCACCGACATCGTCGCCGTGCCGATCGATCCGGCGGACTGGTTGATGATGTTCATCAGTGTCGAACCGCGGGCGACCTGCTGATGGGTCAGCGTCTGGATCGCCGCGGTCATGATCGGCATCATGGTGCAGCCCATGCCGAGTCCCATGACGAACAATGCACCGAGCATGAACCGATACGGCGTATCCGCCTTCAACTGCACGAAGAATACCGCGCCGAGCGAAAGCAGCGAGACGCCGGTCATGACGATCTTGCCGGGACCGATCTTGTCGACGAGTCGGCCCGCGATCGGCATGGTCAACATCGCGCCGAAGCCCTGCGGCGCCATCAGCAGACCGGCCGCCATGGCCGTCTCACCGCGCACCTGCTGCAGGTAGGTCGACAGCAGCAGACCAGCGCCGAAGAACGCGGTCGCGAACAGCAGCATGGTCAGCGCCGCGAAGGTCAGCGACCGGTTGCGGAACAGATGCAGATCGATCAGCGGATGTTCGATACGCAGCGCGTGCAGCACGAACAGCACCATGAGCACCAAGCCTATGACCGCGGGTATGAGTACCTGGGCCGCGATGACCGTGCCCTCACCCGGAATCGACGAGACACCGAAAAGGAACAGTGCCAAACCGGGCGAGGCCAGCAGCATGCCGAGGAAATCGAAGGATTCCGACGGTTCCGGCCTATCCGCGGGGAATACGACGAAGGCCAGGATCAGGGCGATGACGCCGACCGGGAGGTTGATCAGGAAGATCCACTTCCAGCCGTAGCTATCGATCAGCCAGCCGCCCAGGATCGGGCCGCAGATCGGGCCGAGCAGCATCGGCACACCGAGCACCGCCATCACCCGGCCGACCCGCTGCGGACCCGCCGCATGGGTCATGATCGTCATGCCGAGCGGCATCAGCATGCCACCGCCCAGGCCCTGGACCACGCGGAAGCCGATGAGCGATTCCATACTCCAGGCCTGGCTGCACAGCACCGAACCGAGCACGAACAGCGTCAGCGCGAGCATGTAGAGCCGCTTGGTGCCGAATCGGTCCGCCGCCCATCCGGTGAGTGGAATGACGGTGGCCAGGGCCAGCGTGTAGCCGGTCATCGACCAGGCCGCGATCGCGGTGGTGGTGTTTAATTCTTGCTGGAACTTCGGGATCGCGACGGTCACCACGGTGATGTCGAGGATGGACATGATCGCGCCGAGCACGACCACCCCTGCCACCTTGAAGACCGCGGGGTCGAGCTTGTCGGTCGCGGGATCCGCCCCCACCGACGCTGTATCCGGAGGATGTGTCACCGCTTAAGCCTCGCACCTGCTCGGCCAAATGACCAGCACATTCCGAGATCTTCACCACACCCGGTGTTCGGCACCGCTGGACCGGCGTGTCTGCGCGGTACCGAACTATCGCAGGCAGCGTGCGCTCGATCGGCTGTTCATCGCCCGCGCCTCCGCGACCCTCGCATGCGATGCGCGGAATATCCAGTGGCGCTTCGGATTTCGGCACAGTCGCCCGTTCGAGCTACCTGTTGCGCTGGCCCGATAGACCAGCACGGCTGCGCATTGGCCGCCGCGCTCAGCCCGCCGCGCCGGGCGACTTCCACTCGGGATCGCGGCCGAACCAGCCGGCGAGCCGTTCGTACATGGGCGCGTCGGCGGGGACGGGCACCTCGAGGTCGAAGGCCTTATCAGGACCGCGGAATTCGGGGCGCAGCATGGTATGCGACCAAGCCAGGCCGTGTTCGGCGATGTGCGGATCCAGTTCCCGGTCCTGGCCGGTCGCGCGGGCCAGATCCCAGGCATGCATGGCCAATTCGGTCAACTGCTGGTCGGCACGACCGCGCAGCGGGGCTTCCCGGCCGCCGGGCCCCGAGACCGGGCGGTCCAGATCGGCGGAGCGCCAGGTATCGAGCACCGGTGCGGCCGCGGCGCGGAACTGCGCCGCCCAGTCCGGTCCGAGTTCCTCGGGCGGGGCCGCCCAATCGGCCATCTCGCCGCGCACGGAGACCAGGAAATTCCGCAGGTCCTGCCCGATGACGTGGCGCACGAGCGCCCGCACATCCCAGTCCGTACAGGGCGTCGGCAGTGTCGCCTGCTCCGGGCGAATCGCCGCGATGACCTCGCCCATCTGCCTCAGTGCGCGGTCCATCAGGTCAACGGTGGGATCAGAAGTGTGCACGACTGTCGATTCTGCCCCGCGACCACCGGCGACGTGGCGGAACACGCGCCGAGCTTGCGCATCCGACCGAGCCGGCCCGACCGGTGTCGACATCCGTTCAGAACAAACGCATGAACAGCCACACGCGCCGAAGGACGATCACCGGCAACAGTGACGAATCCGTCCTGCTCCCGACGGATGGCTGTCGATGCGGAAGCGCAGTGTCGGTGAACAGAAACACCGACATCCTGGTGGCCGATACATGCCGAGCTCCGATCCGAGTCATCGGTGCGCGGCTGCCGCGATTCACGCGGTAGTTTCGGCCGCCTCGGGATCGACGGGCGCGGCGACACGTGGACGGGCCCGGGTAATCGCTACACCCGCCAGACACAGCACGCCACCGACGATGGTCAGCGGGCCAGGTACCTCGTCGAGCGCGATCCACGACATCACAACAACAAGTGCGGGAACGACATAGGTGGTCACGCCCATCTTCCCTGCGGTGGTGCGCGCCAGGGCGTAGGCCCAGGTGGTAAACGCCAAAGCCGTCGGGAAGACGCCCAGATACACCAGACTCAGCGTCGATGACACTGGTGCTGCGGCGGCCTCGGTGATCAGCTGCCCGGAGAACGGCAGACAGACGATCGTTCCGATGACGGAGCCGAAGGTGGTCACCTGCAAGGCGGATGCGCTCGCGAGCGCGGGCTTCTGCGCGATGGTCGATGCGGCCCAGACGATCGCGGCGATCAGACACAGCACGACACCGAGCACCGCGGCGCCACCGCCGTCGGTGGTCGAGAATCCGACCACGATCGTGCCCGCGAACGAGACCGCCATACCCGCCATCAGCCGGGCCGGAAACCCCTCCCGCAGCACCAAACCGCCCAGTACCGCGATCAATACCGGTCCGATGCCGACGACCATCGCCGCGGTCCCGGCGTCGACATTGCGCTCCCCCCAGTTCAACGCCACCATATAGACGCCGAACCACAGCACCCCGGAGACGATGATGCCCGGCCATGCGGCTCGAACCGGCAGGCCCTCCCCTCTGATGACCAGCACCACGACGAGCGTGACCGAGGCCGCGAGCAATCGCCCCAACGCCAGCGCGCCCGGCGAAAAATCGTGTCCCGCTGCGCGAATGAAGACGAAGGCCGAAGCCCACAACACCACCGCCACGGCCGCTGCGGCAATGGCTTGCCGATCAGCCGACCCATCATCGCGCACCATGCGGCGAACGCTAGATCAACTCGGCCCCCATCGCCAGCGGATTTCGGACCACACCCCGGTCCGGGTGCTCGGGGTTGTCCAGATGGTCGGGCCGGTCCGGAGCGCTTCGGGCTCAGCGCCCATTCCCGTGCCGATGTCACCCTGCCGATTCGGCTCGGAAATGGGCGCTGCGGCCACTCCCCGCCGCGACTACCGCGCGAGGAGCGCGTCGATCACGGCCGACGGAACCGCGTCGGAACTCGCAAAGGGGCGTTGCGCGAGCAGTTTCCTCGCATCGTCGTGAGCCAGCCCGCCATCGGTGGCGAGCACCTGAAGTGCATGCGGTTCCGGGAGGGCGTCGAGCCAGGCGACGGCATCGGCGACCAAGGTGGCCGGATCGATCTCACCGTGGACCCGGAGTCGGGCCACGCCGCCGTCGGGGTAGACATCGAGTCGCACATGGGTGACCGGCTCGCCCGCACCGATCCGGAAGAAGTGGCGGGCGTCGGGCTGCAGCCGGGTCCGCGGCAGCAATTCGGCCCAGCTCGACGGATTATCGAGGTCCGCGCCGGACGCGGCGTCCACACCGCGCAGCACCGCCCAACCCGGCGCATTGCCAACGTAATTCGAGGTGTCGATCTCCACGCGCCGCACCGCACCGCGCGCGCCGAGCCGCACGGTGACGTAATCGTTGCCGGAGTCGCGGCGGCGCGCGCCCTCCCAGCCCTCGTCCATCTGCCGTGACCGGCCCGGCAACAGGATATTGGTCGGCACGGAGAAGAACATATTCGAGCAGTCGACGACCTGGCTGCCGTGCTCCGCTGCGGCGAGATCGACTGTGCCACTGAGGAAACGGGGATCCGGCAGCGCGGTGCCGTGCACCCGGAAGCGGGCGACGCCGCCGTCCGGGTAGATCGAGAGCCGCACGTGGGTGAAGCGACGCTCGTCGGTGACCTCGAAGAAGTTATCGGTATTACCCTCGATTTCGGACTTCGCGACCAAGGTCACCCAGTCGGCCTGCTGCAGTTCGGCCGGGGACGGCTGCCCCTCCACACTGGTCGCCTCGACCGAGGCGAAGGGCGGATAGTTGCCGATGAACCAGGCGGTATCGATGACGACACCGTGCACCCGACCGGGCACACCGAGCCGGATCAGCGCATAGTCGTTGCCGGTCTCACGACGACGGCGGGTCTCCCAGCCGTCGTAGGTCTTGCCCTTGTGGCCGAAGTCCTCGGTGCTGAATACCGCACGGCCGGGCTGGATCAGGTTCTCCCGCTCGGCGAACAATTCGTCATTGGCGTAGACCACACTGCCCGCGAGCGCGCGGGAGGCGAGATCGGGCAGTCGGGTGAAGGCGGGGGCGGTTCGATCGGTCATACTTCTCCTCGGGCCAGGAGCCGCCCCTGCGGCTCGTCGTCGATATCGATTCGGTTGCCGCGCAACCAGGTACCGCGCACCGCACCCGCCAGCGGGCGGGCCGCGTACGGCGTGACGGCGTTCTTGTGGTGCAGCCGGCGTGCGTCGACAACGAAGGCGTCATCGGGTGCGAAGACACAGAAATCCGCGTCGTAGCCGACCTCGATGGCACCCTTGTGGCGCAGACCGGCGTATCGGGCCGGTGCTCGGCTCATCCAGCGGGCGAGATCGATCAGGGTGAACCCGCGCAGGCGCGCCTCGGTCCATACGGCCGAAAGGCCGAGTTGCAGTGAGGAGATCCCGCCCCATGCGCGGGCGAAGTCACCGGTGTCGAAGCACTTCAGGTCCGCGGTCGATGGCGAGTGGTCCGAGACCACCATGTCGATGGTGCCATCGCGCAACCCTGCCCAGAGCAGCTCGCGATTGCCGCTCTCGCGGATCGGCGGGCAGCATTTGAATTGTGTTGCCCCGTCCGGAATTTCCTCGGCCGCGAACGACAGGTAGTGCGGACAGGTTTCAGCGGTGATCCGGACGCCATCGCGGCGGGCCGAGGCGATCATCGGCAGCACATCCGAACTCGATACGTGCAGAATGTGCACGCGGCAGCCGGTCCAGCGAGCCAGTTCGATCACCTGGGCGACGGCCAGATTCTCCGCACCGCGCGGACGCGAACGCAGGAATCCGGAGTACTTGTCCCCCTGTGGCATCGGAGCGTGCTCGATCGCATGCGCGTCCTCGGCGTGCACGATGAGCAGTCCGTCGAACGATCGGATCTCGCGCATCGCCAGTTCCAGCCCGGTGGCGTCCAGTGCCGGGAATTCGTCGACGCCGGAGTGCAGCAGAAAGCATTTGAAGCCGAATACACCGGCATCCTGGAGCGGGCGCAGATCCGCCACATTCCCCGGGATCGCCCCGCCCCAGAACCCTACATCGACGTACACCCGATCCCGCGCGGTCTTGCGCTTCACCTCGAGTGCTGCGAGATCGCAGGTCGGCGGAATGCTATTGAGCGGCATATCGATAATCGTGGTGACACCACCGGCGGCGGCCGCCTTGGTCGCACTCGGGAAGCCCTCCCATGCGGTACGCCCGGGATCGTTGACGTGCACATGCGCATCCACGACACCGGGCAGCAGCACCTCGTCCGCAGCAAGTTCGACAACCGATTTGGCGGCCAAGGCGGAGTCCAGCGGCTCGACCGCCACGATCCGGCCGTCGCGCACGCCGACCGAGCCGCTGGTCTCCCCCGCCGTCCCGATGATCCGCTGCGCACGGATCACCAGGTCCAGGTGGGCGGGGACCGGTGAAATCGTCTTGATCTCAGAGTTTTTCCGCATCATGCGACTCTGTCGTTGTTCATCGAAATCTCCCATCGAAGGTCCTCACGCCATCGCCGTTGTGGGAGGCGGCCGCGATAATGTCATCGCCCGGGTCCGCTAGCGTGCGCTGCGGAGTAGGCGCCTCGGGTCGCGGCTCGGCGGGAGGGTCTGTAGACACTTGGTCCGGCGACCGGCGCCCGTCAGGTGGCCGCTCGGTCGTGGGATCCGGCGGCAGATGTTCGGCGGCAATCCGCATACCCAGCCGCTCGAGCAGCAGTTCACCCTCCGCGAAGCAACGCGCGATATCCGGTTCGATATCGGCAAGAGCGTATGCCGCGGAGAACCCCGCTGCACGCAATCGGTTGGTGGGCAGCGCATTCCGGCCACAGACGGCGACTACCGGCACACCGGAAAGCCGTGCGGCGGTAGCGACACCAGCCGGTGCCTTGCCGTACAGGGTCTGCTCGTCGAGCATGCCCTCCCCGGTCACCACCAGATCCGCACCGGCCACCCGTTCGCCGAAACCGACCAGCTCCAGCACCAATTCGATCCCGGGACGCAGCCGTGCGCCGAGCACCGCAACGGCGGCGAACCCCACCCCGCCCGCGGCACCCGCACCCGCGCTCCCGCGTTGGTCGGCACCGGTGGCCGCCGCGACGCAGTCGGCGAAGTGGGTGAGCGCCGCATCGAGCGCCGCCACCTGATCACCGTCGGCGCCCTTCTGCGGACCGTAGACCGCGGCCGCACCGCGCGGGCCGGTGAGCGGATTGTCGACATCGCAGGCGACCGTGATCTCGACCCCCACCAGCCGTTCCCGCATCGCGGTGAGGTCGATCGTATCGATCCGGGCCAATGCCGCACCGCCGTCACCGATTTCGGCCCCGTCGGCATCGAGCAGCCGCGCACCGAGCGCCCGCAGCAGCCCGGCGCCACCATCGGTGCCAGCGCTACCGCCGATGCCGAGCAGCACCCGGCGGCAGCCGGCCTCGATCGCCGCGGCAATGACCTCGCCGGTGCCCCGGCTGGTCGCGGTCATCGGCGCGAACTCACCGCCCGGCAGTCGCACGAGGCCGGATACATCCGCCAACTCCACCACGGCGATATCGTCGCGGCGGGCATAGGCCGTGCACACCGGTTCGCCGGTGGGTCCGGGCGCGGTCACCGGCACCGCCTCGTACCCGGCGGCCAAGGCGGCGGCGACGGTGCCGTCCCCACCGTCCGCGATCGGCACCACCGACACCTCGGCATCGGGCCGAATGCGGTGGATGCCGGTGCGGACCGCGGCACCGACCTGAGCGGCGGTCAATGACCCCTTGAACTTGTCGGACGCGATCAGGACTCGAGCCATGACGCTCAGTCCAGCTGTGCGGTCGCGGTGGGCACGTCGGCGGCGGACTGGGCCAGTTCCTCGAATTCGACGATATTGTCGATCTCGAGCCCCATCGACACATTCGTGACGCGTTCGAGAATGACCTCGACGACCACCGGCACCCGGAATTCGGCGACGAGCTTCTTCGCCTCATCCAGTGCGGGACCGATCCAGGCCGGATCGAATACCCGAATCGCCTTGCAGCCCAAGCCTTCCGCGACCTTGACATGATCGACGCCGTAGCCGGCCAGCTCCGGGCTGTTGATATTGTCGAAGGCCAACTGCACGTAGTAGTCCATATCGAAGGCGCGCTGTGCCTGACGGATCAGGCCCAGATACGAGTTGTTCACCACGACATGGATGTACGGGATATTGAACTGCGCGCCGACCGCCAATTCTTCGATCAGGAACTGGAAGTCGTAGTCACCCGACAGCGCCACCACGGTGGATTCGGGATCGGCGGTGGCGACACCGATGGCTGCTGGCACAGTCCAGCCCAGCGGTCCGGCCTGGCCCGCGTTGATCCAGTGCCGCGGCCGGTAGACGTGCAGCAGCTGCGCCGCCTGGATCTGCGAGAGGCCGATGGTGCTGACGTAGCGCACATCGGGTCCGAACGCCTTGTTCATCTCCTCGTAGACCCGCTGCGGTTTGATCGGCATATCGTCGAAGTGCGTCTTGCGCAGCCCCACGTGTTTCCGGTTGCGGCACTGCTCGGCCCACACGCTGCGATCCGGCAGCCGCCCGGCCGCGGCGCGTTCCCGCGCGACCTCGATAAAGATCCGAAGCGCGGCACCCGCATCGGAGGTGATACCGAAATCCGGTGCGAAGACGCGGCCGATCTGGGTCGGCTCGATATCGACGTGTACGAAGGTGCGATCCTTGGTATAGGTGTCCACACCGCCGGTATGCCGGTTGGCCCAACGGTTTCCGATGCCGAGGACGAAATCGGACTCCAGCAGGGTGGCATTGCCGTACCGGTGCGAGGTCTGCAGACCGACCATGCCAGCGTGCAGTGCGTGGTCATCGGGAATCGTGCCCCAGCCCATCAGGGTCGGCACCACCGGAACGCCGGTCAGTTCGGCGAATTCGACCAGCAATGCCGCGGCGTCGGCATTCACGATGCCACCGCCCGCGACAATGAGCGGACGTTGCGCCGCGCTCAACATCTCGATGGCCTTGACCGCCTGCGCCCGCGTCGCGGACGGACGAAGCACCGCTAGCGGCTCGTACGTCTCGATATCGAATTCGATTTCGGCGAGCTGCACATCGACCGGCAGATCGATCAGCACCGGACCGGGACGCCCTTCCCGCATCAACCGGAAGGCCTTCTGGAAGGTGCCCGGCACCTGCGCGGGCTCGAGCACCGTGACGGCCCACTTGCTGACCGGCGCGGCGATCGAGGCGATATCGACGGCCTGGAAGTCCTCCTTGTGCAATTTGGCCACCGGCGCCTGACCGGTGATGCACAGGATCGGAATGGAATCCGCACTGGCCGAATACAGACCGGTGATCATATCGGTGCCCGCCGGACCCGAGGTCCCGATGCAGACACCGATATTGCCGGGCGTGGCACGGGTGTAGCCCTCGGCCATATGCGAGGCCGCTTCGACGTGGCGGGCCAGCACATGCCTGATGCCGCCGTGCGCGCGCATGGCGCTGTAGAAGGGGTTGATCGCGGCACCGGGCAAACCGAATGCCTGTGTCGCACCTTCCTTTTCGAGAATCAGAACCGCGGCGTCCACGGTGCGCATGCGTGCCATCGTCAGTTCTCCCCGTCCCGCCCCGACAGTGCCTCGGCGACCTTCAGCAGAGCGGAGTGGTCCAGCGAACCGTGGCCCATGGCGCGAGCGGCGGCGATCAGCTGCGCGGTGAGCGCGCCCATCGGGATCGACACCTCGGCGTCGCGGGCGGCCTGCAGGATGATGCCCATATCCTTGTGGTGCAGGTCGATACGGAAGCCGGGCTTGAAGTCGCGCTTCAGCATGGACGCGCGCTTGAGTTCGAGGATCTTGCTGCCTGCGAGTCCGCCCGCCAGCACATCCAGGCCCTGCTCGGCATCGGCGCCCAGGTTCTCCATCAGTAGGATCGCCTCGGCCACCAGCGCGTAGGTGCCGCCGACGACGAGTTGGTTGGCGGCCTTGACCACCTGACCGGCGCCGTTCGGGCCGACCAGCGCGAAGGTTTTGCCGACCGCCTCGAAAATCGGGGTGGCCGCGGCGAAGTCGGCCTCGGCACCGCCGACCATGATCGACAGCGCGGCATTGATCGCGCCGGGCTCACCGCCGGAGACCGGGGCATCGAGCACCCGCAGGCTCTTCTTGGCGCCCTCCTCAGCGGTCCAGCGCGCGGTCTTCGGCGTAATGGTGGAGAAGTCGATGTAGAGCGTGCCGGGGGCGGCGTGTACCAGGACATCGGCGAAGACCGCCTCGACGTGCTCGTCCTGGGGCAGCATCGTGATGACGATGTCGGAGTCCCGCACCGCTTCCGCGACACCGGAGGCGGTCGAGCCACCCGCGGCCTTCAGCTTCTCCAGACCGGTTGGGCCGATATCGTAGCCGGTCACCTCGTATCCGGCCTTGACCAAGTGGCCCGCCATTGGGCTGCCCATGATCCCCAGGCCGACAAAGCCGATCTTGCGCCCACCCATCGCGCCCCCCGCGGAATCGCTTCGCGATACTGTACTCATTTGATCCACTTCCAATTCAGCTCGGTGTCTTTGTATTCGAGGCCGATCCAGCCGTCGTAGCCGCTCTCGGTGAGGGTTTGGAACAGCGCGGCGAAGTCGAGTTCGCCGGTGCCGGGACGGCCGCGCCCCGGATTGTCGGCGATCTGTACGTGGCCGATATGCGGTGCGTGCGTGCGGATTACCGAATGCAGCTCCTCGCCCATCCGCGCGAGGTGGTAGAGGTCGCAGAGGAAGCGCACATTGGGCGCGCCGGTCTGCTCGATGATCTGCACGGCGTGCGCCGCGCTCACGAGCGGATAGTCCGGCGACTCAAAGGAATTCAGCGCCTCGAGCAGGACGGTGGCACCGATGACGCCTGCCGTCTGTGCGGCCAGGCGCAGATTCTCCAGCGCGAGTTCGTCCTGCTTCTCCGGACTCTCGCCCTCGACCCGGTTGCCGTACAGGGCGTTCAGCGCGCGGCAGCCGGTCTCCTCGGCGATGCCGACGGCGACATCGATATTGTCGCGGAACCGGGTGACCTCGCTCGGAATCGAGACCAGCCCGCGGCCGCCCGCCGGAATCAGATCGATGAAGTTCAGCCCGACCAATTCCACACCGGCATCGCGGATCGCCCGGACGAATCCGTCGATCTCCTTATCGCCCGGCGTCGGATCCTCCCCGAACGGCCACCAGAATTCGACCGCGTCGAATCCGGCTCGCTTTGCCGCGGCGGGCCGTTCGAGCAGCGGGAGATCGGTGAACAGAATCGAGCAATTGACGTCGAATTTCGGGAATGCGACGCCCTCGGCCTGCTTGGTCATTCAGCTCCTTCACGGTATTTCCGCCAGCTGCCGATGGCGGTGATGTCGATCAGCTCCGGATATGAGGTGGGCGGTCGGCGCAGCAGCATCGACAGGACCGAACGGCCGTCGTCGAGTTCGATTGCGCCGAGTTCGAGTTCGGGCGGTTCGGCTGGTAGCAGCCGCTGCCGCAGCACCTCCATCGGGACGTCGAAGAGTTCGCCGGAGATCGAGTCGCCGCCGTCCGCGGCGGGATCCAGACCCGGGAACCGGTTGCCGACCGAATAGAAACGATAGCGCGGTGCGGTTTTCGCTTCCCCCGCGAAAGGCGCACCGTCCAGCAGATGATTGAGCGGTCCGCCACGCATGGCGGAACCATTCAGAAATATCAGCGGCATTCAGCGGTTCCTTTGTTCGCAATTTCGTCAATTATGTTGGCCGACCGCACTGTCGGAACAGCGGTAATGAGCACGAAGCCGATCGAATATCCCGAAGTCGATTTCGTAGGATGCTCCAGCCGCAGTCCGGGCACCGAATCCGCGCACCCCGCGTACCGGGTGTACGGATGCACGGCGGGGTGCGCGGTTCACCGGACCGGGAGCAGGTCCCGGTGGATCGGTCCGCCGGTGGCGGTGAGCGGTTGGGCCGAGCCGCCACGGCGGATCGCGACGATCTCGGCGGCGATGGATACCGCGGTCTCCTCCGCGGTGCGCGCGCCAAGATCCAGCCCGATGGGTGAATGCAATTGGGCCAGTTCGGATTCCGGCACACCAGCGGCGCGCAGGCGGGCCATGCGGTCCTCGTGGGTGCGGCGGGAACCCATCGCGCCCACATAGGCCACCGGCAGTCGCAGCGCCACCTCGAGCAGTGGAATATCGAATTTGGCATCATGGGTGAGCACACACAGCACGGTGCGCGAGTCGACCTGTGTGCGTGCCAGATAGCGGTCCGGCCACTGCACGACGATCTCGTCGGCATCCGGGAAGCGCGCACGGGTGGCGAAGACCGGGCGGGCGTCGCATACCGTGACGTGATATCCGAGGAAACGCCCGATCCGAGTGACGGCGGCCGCGAAATCTATGGCACCGAAGACGATCATGCGCGGCGGCGGTACGTAGGATTCCACGAAAACCGTGACTTCGCCTGCACCACAGCCGATCTCGCGCATACCAGTGGCGCCCATCTCCAGCATTGCCCTGGCCTCGACCACGACCGGCCCGTCGAATGCCGCGCCGACGGTCCACCAGGAGCCGATCGCCATGGCCGCACCGGTTTTCAGATCCCGGACCAGCGCGACCGGCTCGTCGGTGCGCAGGATCGCCTCGATGGCGACCCGCTCGACCGCGGTGATCGGCTGGACGAAGACCTCGAGTTCGCCGCCGCAGGTCAATCCGACCGCGAAGGCATCATCATCGCTGTATCCGAAGGTTTCGCGCAACGGCTGCCCGGTGCGCAGGACCTCACGGCAGAGTTCGTATACCGCGCCCTCGACACAGCCACCGGAGATACTTCCGATGACAATGCCGTCGGCGTCGACCGCCAACGCCGCACCTGGCGGGCGCGGGGCGCTGCCGGTGACGCCGATGACGGTGGCGACGGCGTAATCCTTGTCCGCCGCATGCCATTTCCGAAGTTCTGCCGTGAGGTCGCGCATGGTGCTATCCGCCCAGGAGTAGTTCGATGGCCGAGATGCCGAAGTAACCGGCGAAGACGAGGCTCACCACCCCGATCAGCCAATGGATTTCACGGAATTTGCCGCGCGCCACCTTGATCACCACAAAGGCGATGAGGCCAGCGCCGACACCGTTGGTGATCGAGTAGGTGAACGGCATGAGCACGATCGTCAGGAAGGCGGGTACCGCCACCTCCAGATCGTTCCAGTCGATCTTGCGGGCCTGGGTCATCATCAGCGCACCGACGATCACCAGCGCCGGAGCGGCGGCCTGGATCGGCACCACCGCGGCGAGCGGGGTGAAGAATACTGCGAGGCAGAACAGTCCACCGGTGACCAGGCTGGTCAGACCGGTACGGGCGCCCTCACCGACACCCGTCGCGGACTCGACATACACGGTATTGCCCGCGCCGCCGCTGACACCGCCGATGATCTGCGCGACACCGTCGATGGTCAGCACCTTGCCGAGGCTGGGCATGGTGCCCTTCTCATCGAGCAGACCGGCCTCGTCACAGACGCCGAAAACCGTTCCCATGGCGTCGAAGAACCCGGTCAGCACCAGGGTGAACAGCACGACCCCCGCAACCAGCCCGCCCGCCTCGGCGAATCCGCCGAACAGGTCGATATGCAGTGCCAGTCCGAAATCGGGTGCGGCGAAGAAACCCTTCGGCTTCTCCGGCACCACCGGACCCCAGGTCTGTGGATCGATCTCGGCCGCCGCGTTGACAATGATGGCGAGCACCGTCGCGATGGCGATGCTGATCAGAATCGCACCGGGCACCTTGCGGATGAACAGCGCCAGCATGACCAGCAGGCCGACCGCGAAAACCACCACGGGCCAACCAGATAGATGACCACCGGCCCCGAGGGTGACCGGCGGACCGGTCTGCGCGCCGTGTCCCACCACCCCGGCCGAGACCAGCCCGATCATGGCGATGAACATGCCGATCCCGACGCCGATGGCATTCTTGAGACCGAGTGGAATGGCGTTGATGATCATCGTCCGCAATCCGGTCGCGGCCAGGATCACGATGATCACGCCCATCAGTACGACCAAACCCATGGTCTGCGGCCAGGTCATATGTGGTGCGGCCTGGAAGGCGACCACCGGAACCACACCGAGACCCGCGGCGAGCGCCAGGGGCACATTGCCCGCAACGCCCATCAGGACGGTGCTGAGTCCCGCGGAAAACGCGGTGGCCGTGGTGAGTTGAGCGATGCTCAGCTTGTCACCGTTGACATCCGCGACACCGCCGAGAATCAGCGGCACCAGTAGGATGACATAGGCCATGGCGACGAAAGTGGTAATGCCGCCACGGATTTCGCGGGAAACGGTGGTTCGGCGTTCGCTCAGCCGGAAGAACCGGTCGAGCGCAGACCTTCCTGCTACCGGCTCTGGTGTGCTGGGCTTGGTCTGTATCTGGGTCATTGGCGTGCCCTCCTCGGGGCGTAGCCGACCTACGGTCGGGACTTCTCATCCAGACCGCTCGGTTCGGGTACTGCTGTTGTGGGGTCTGTCCAGTCCAACGCTTGGTCAGCCTGGCTGCCCCTGTTGATCAACTGCTCCGGATGATGTCTTCCGGTCGCACCGGCACTCGGTTGATGTGCACGTTTCCACCCCGTGATCGGCACGCGTCACGGATCGCGGCGGCAATCGCGGGGGTGGAGGAGAGCGTGGGCGGCTCTCCGGCGCCGCGCAGCCCGTAGGGGGCGTGCGGATCGGCATTTTCGAGAATCTCGAGCCGCTGTGACGGCGTGTCGAGAATCGTCGGGATCAGGTAGTCGGTGAAGGACGGGTTGCGCACCTTGCCGTCTTTGACCTGAATTTCCTCCATGACCGCAAGGCCGAGCCCCTGAACGGAGCCGCCGTGGATCTGGCCCTCCAGGGACAGGCGGTTCATGATCTTGCCCACGTCCTGGACCGCGTCCAGGGAGACGACCTTGACCAGGCCGAGGTCTGTGTCCACGTCCACCACGGCGCGGTGTACGCAGAGAGCCAGTTGGGTGTGGCTATTTCCCTGTCCCGTAACGGGATCCATACCGGTGGTCGGCCGGTGGTGGTACTCGCGGGTCTCTTCGACAACCCCCTCATCCAGGACATCGACGATCGCCGCGAGCACCTCCCCCCGGCTCGAGACCACCTTGCCGCCGACCAGACGCAGCCCCAGCGACGGCCCGAATCTGGCCTGCGCCAGCGCGAGTACGCGTTGCCGGACGGCCTCACACGCCGCCTTCACCGCGCCACCGGTCATATAGGTCTGCCGGGAGGCGGATGACGAACCGGCGTCGCCGATCTGGTTATCGGCCGGGGCAATGGTGACCCGTTCGATGCCCAGTTCGGTGCGTGCGATCTGCGCCTCAACCGTCACCAGCCCCTGGCCGACCTCGGCGGCCGCGGTGTGCACCAGCGCAACCGGCTCTCCCGCAATGACTTCCAGCCGCACCCGCGCGGTCGAGTAGTCGTCGAAGGCCTCGGAGAAGCAGATGTTCTTGATGCCGACGCCGTAGCCGACACCACGCACCACCCCCTCGCCGTGCGTGGTCTGCGATGCGCCACCGGGCAGATTGCGGATATCCGAGGCATCCAACTCCGGGGGCATCGGCATATCGCGCAACTGCCCCAGCATCTCGGCCATCGGCGTCGGCGCGTGCAGCACCTGACCGGTCGCCAGCTTGGAACCCTGTGATACCGCGTTGATCTGACGCACGTGCACCGGATCGAGATCCAGGGCCTCTGCGACCTTGTCCATCATCGACTCGTGTGCGAAACATGCTTGGACAGCACCGAATCCACGCATCGCGCCACACGGCGGATTGTTGGTGTAGACACCATAGGCGTCGATCTCGATATGCGGGATCTCATACGGGCCGACCGCCAGCGAGGACGCGTTACCGGTGACATTCAGCGTCGCCGAGGTGTACGCACCACCGTCGAGGACGATGACAACCTTTGCGTAGGTGAGCTTTCCGACGGCATTGGCACCGTATTCGTAGAGCATCTTCGCCGGGTGCCGGTGCACGTGCCCGAAGAACGACTCCTCGCGGTTGTACACCATCTTGACGGGCTTGCCGGTGTGCATGGCCAGCATGCCCGCGTGGATCTGCATGGACAGGTCCTCACGGCCGCCGAAGGCGCCGCCGACACCGGCCATGGTCATGCGGATCTGGTCATCGGCCAAGCCGAGGCACGGGCCGATCTGGGACAGATCATTGTGCATCCACTGGGTGGCGACATAGAAGTCGAGCCCGCCGTCCTCGGCCGGAATCACCAAGCCGGATTCGGGGCCGAGGAATGCCTGGTCCTGAATGCCGACCTCGAATTCCTCGGCGACCACCACGGTCGCCAGTGCGCGGCCCACGGTGATATCGCCGACGCGCACCGGCTGGTGGCGGGCGATACCGCCGCGTTCCTGCACCTTCAGCCGATTCGGAGCCGAGATCACCGCCATCGGATCGGTAATGGGTTCCAGTACCTCCCAATCGATGTCGATGGCGGCCAGGGCGCGCCGGGCGATCTCGGGGTGGTCGGCGGCGACCAGGGCAATGGGTTCACCGTGGTGGCGCACCTCACCGATGGCCAGGACCGGCTGATCCCAGGTGTGGTCGAGGCCGTACACATTGCGGCCGGGCACATCCTCATGGGTGAGCACGGCGTGCACACCGGTCATGGCCAGTGCGGGCGCGATGTCGATATTGCGGATAATCGCCCGCGGATGCGGGCTGCGCAGGGTCGCGCCCCACAGCATGCCGTCGATCCACAGGTCGGAGGAATAGGCGAACTCGCCCTTGACCTTCAAGGTGCCATCGGGACGCAGTGGACTCTCGCCGATGCCGCCTTTGCCGGGCGCGGCGACCTCACCCGGGAAGCGGGTGGTCCGTGGGATGGTCATCATGCCTCCTGTCGCATCAGCCGTTTCCGGGCCGCGACACCGGCTCGGCCGACGACATCCTGTGCGACGGTGCGCAATTCGTCGTTCTCCACGACGGTGCGTCCGCCCACCAGCAGTCGGGCCAGCGGGGGTGTCGGTCCGAAAACCAAGGAGCAGACCGGATCTTCGATCGCCGAACGGAAACCGTCGACCCGCCAGATGGCCAGATCGGCGAGTTTGCCGGGTTCGATACTGCCGATCTCGTGGTGGCGGCCGAGATTGCGGGCGCCGCCGATTGTGCCGATCTCGAGTGCCTGGCGCGCGGTGAAGGCGGTCGGCCCATTGACCGCGCGCTGGAACAGCATGGCCTGACGCATTTCTCCGGCCATCGAGGTGAGTTCGCTCGAGGCCGCGCCGTCGACTCCGAGGCCCACCGGCGCGCCGGCGGCCACCAGATCACTGACCCGGGCGATACCGGCACCGAGCCGGGCATTCGAGCTCGGGCAGTGCGCGGAACCGCTGCCGGTTTCGGCGAAGCGACGGATATCGGCGTCGTGCAGATGCACGGCGTGGGCGAACCAGACGTCCTCACCGAGCCAGCCGAGCTTTTCCATATATTCGACCGGGGTGCAGCCCATCTGCTCGATGCAGTGTTCTTCCTCGTCCAGTGTCTCGGCGAGATGGGTATGCAGCCGAACGCCTTTGGCGCGTGCGAGGGTGGCGGAATCGACCATCAGGCCCTCGCTGACCGAGAACGGCGAGCAGGGTGCCACCGCGACCCGCAGCATCGAGTCGAACGACGGATCGTGGTACTTATCGATGACTTCGGCAGTGTGGGTGAGGATTTCGTCGCGGCTCTCGACCACCTCGTCCGGCGGCAGACCGCCGTCCTTCTGCCCGCGGTCCATGGAACCGCGGCACGGGTGGAAGCGCAGGCCGATCTCGCCGGCCGCGCGCACCTCGGCCTCGAACAGATCGCCGCGGCCCTTCGGGAAGATGTAGTGGTGATCGCTGCTGGTGGTGCAGCCGGTCAGCGCCAGCCAGCCCAGGCCAGCGGAGGCCGCGCCGTAGACGACGTCCGCGTCCATGCGCGCCCAGGTGCGGTAGAGGCCGGTCAGCCATTCGAACAGGGTCGAATCTTGGAACAGCCCCTGGCTCGCCCACTGGTAGAGATGGTGGTGGGTGTTGACTAAACCTGGCGTGACCAAACAGCCTGTGCCGTCGATCCTTTCGGCATCGGGCACGATCGGCGCGGGCCCGGCCCCGAGGGATTCGATACGACCATTGGCGATGACGACATATCCGGACGCGATCTCGTCACCGACGACCGGCGCGATATACGCGTTCTCAATGATGGTCTTACGCCCACCCGTCACCCGACCGCCACCCCTCACGGAATCGCTGCGCGATGCTGTACGCCCACCCGTCTCCCGACCGCCACCCCTCACGGAATCGCTACGCGATGCTGTACTCATTTGCCCGCCTTACGTGCCGCGGCCAGTCGCACCGCGTCGAGGATCTTCTCGTATCCCGTACAACGGCAGAGGTTTCCGGCGAGCGCCTCGCGGATCTCCACATCGGAGGGATTCGGATTGCGTTGGATGAGGTCATGCGCCTGCACGATGAGACCCGGTGTGCAGAAACCACACTGGACCGCACCGGCCTCGACGAACGCCGCCTGCATCGGATCGAGCTTCGCCCCCTTGGCCAGCCCCTCGACCGTACGCACCGAGCGATCCTGCACCTGGCCCGCGGCCACCAGACAGGAACACACCGGGGTGCCGTCCAAATAGACTGTGCACGAACCGCATTCGCCTTGCTCGCAGGCGTTCTTGGAGCCGGGCAGGCCCATCCGCTCGCGGAGCATATAGAGGAGGCTCTCGCCCTCCCACACATTGTCGACGGTCTCTTGCGAGCCGTTGACGTCGAAGGTCACACGCATCAGGCTGCCCTCCTTCTTTCTGTCAGGTAGTCCGTCCACGCCCAGGACAGGGTGCGGCGGGCCAGCACCGTCAGGGCATGTTTGCGGTATTCCGCGGTGCCGCGCACGTCATCGATCGGCTTGGCGGCGGCGGAGGCCAGTTCGCCGAATTCGCGAATGACCTCGAAAGGCAACGGGGACGGGTCATCCCAGTCGAGGGTGGTGGCCAGGAACTCCTCGGCCGGGCCCGCCCGCAGCGGGGTCGGTCCGGCGGAACCGATGCCGGTGCCGACCGTGCGGGTATCGGGGTGCAGCGCGATCGAGAACGCGCAGACCGCGATCACCATGGCATTGCGGGTGCCGACCTTGGAGAAGTACTGCGGTCCCGTGGCGGGCTCGATCCAGATGGCGCGGATCAACTCGTCGGGCTCCAGTGCGTTCTTCTTCACCCACACGTAGAAGTCGTCGATCGGGATCAGGCGGGTACCACGCGCGGCGGACTCCACCTCGATCACCGCATTGGCCGCCAGTAGCGCGGGATGGGCGTCCCCGGCCGGAGACGCGCCGCCGAGATTGCCGCCGACCGTGCCGCGGTTGCGGATCTGCGGCGAACCGACCGTGCGCGAGGCCTGTGCCAGGCCGGGCAGCTGCTGGCCGAGCCGGTTGATGATGCGCACGTACGGGACGCCAGCGCCGATCCGGATTCGACCGTTGGCCTCGGTCGAATAGTCGAACAGATCGCGACAGCGGTTCAGGTCGAGCAGGGCCGCCGGGCGGCCGTGGTCGAAGTTGAGTTCGACCATGACGTCGGTGCCGCCCTGGATGGGCTTGGCCTCCGGATTCGCGGCCTTCAGCGCAAGCGCCTCGGCCCAGGTATCGGGTCGTAGGAAATCCATCGTCACTCCCAGGCCGGTCCGGGCGCGGGGGCCTCCTCGCTGAGCACGGTGCCTTCGATCAGGCCATAGGGCCGATCGGCGGCGAAGAACACCTCGTTGTCGTTCGCCAGTCCGAAGCCCGACAGATCCACCACGAAGTGGTGCTTATTGGGCAGCGACAGCCGGACCTCGCAGACCTCGGGGACTGCGCTGAGCACCCGGTCGCCCATGGCGTAGAGGGTCTGCTGCAGCGAGTAGCTGTAGGTGTCGGCGAATGCCTCCAGCAGCGCGCCGCGGGCCGCGCGGTAGGCCTTGTCCCAATCACCCGGTTCGCTCGCGAAACGCCACTCCGCGTTGACCTCGGTGGCCAGCACCCGGTCGTGGGCCTCCTGCAGGGTGGTGTACTTGTCCTTGATGTAGCCGTGGAATTCCGAGCCGGTGGAATTGAGCACCACCAACCCCGTCAAACCCGATACCACCCAGGCGTTTTCGCCGTCGTAGTGCACGCGTGCGGTGCGGGTCTCCTGGCCGGAGCGCACGAACGAATGCTGCTTGTCGCCGGGGCCAACCACAATGCGTTCCCACGCGTACTCCTCCAGGGAGACCCGCGCGTGGTGGATGGGCGGCTGCGAGTCGACGAAATGCCGTGCCAGCAGCAGACCGAACGCCTCCGGCGAGGTGATGCCGTGCTCCTTGGCGAAGGCGAAGACGGTGTTCTTCTGGGTGTCGGTCGGCAGGACCGTCGCATTGTCACCGGTCAGGTGGACCTCGTCCATGTCACCGGATAACGCCACACCGACGTTCAGATCCCGGATCTCGTGGATGCCGCCGGTTTTCGTCACCCGGACGACCCGGTTTTCCGCTTTGCCGTATCTATTCGGCCCGAGCTTGATCGACATTGTTCAGCTACCTCGGTAGGTCGAGTAGGAGTAGGGACTGAGCAGCAGCGGCACGTGGTAGTGCTCGGCTGGGTCGGCGACGCGGAAGTCGATGGTCACCGACGGGTAGAACGGGCTGAGGTCACCGGTGTCGAAAATCAGCCGGTGCGCACCGATTTCGGGAGCGGGCAGATCCTTGACACGCCCGTCGTCGTCGGTGCGACGCTCGGCGAGCACGGTGCCGTCGGCCCTTTCCAGCCGCACCGCCAGCCCCGCGGCCGGTCGGCCGGACCCCGCGTCCAGCACATGGGTGGACAGACTCACTTGTCCTCCAACAGCTTTCGGATGCGCAGCCGGGTGATATCGGCGAGTTCGCGTTGGGTCGCGACGCGTTCACCCTCGGCGGTATTCGCCAGGCGCCTGCGCAGTTCGGCGCGGATCTGCTCGGCCGAGCGGCCGGCGGCGCGGATCAGGAAGACATATCCGAACCGCTGCTCATAGGCCAGGTTGCCCGCGTCGATATCGGCGAGGACCTGCCGGTCGGCATTCGCGGTCCCCGACTGCTCACCGGCGGACCACTTCGCCTCGCGCTCGTGCGTGCCCGCCTTCGCGCGGTCGCCGATGCGCGGATGCGCAGACAGCGCCTGCTCGATATCCGGCCAACTCAGCTCCCGCACCCCGGCGACGGCGGCGGCCATCAGGCTCGTGCTGTCCACGTAGGGCCGGTGCGCCGCCACCTGCTGCGCCCAGACATGCGAGGCACAGCAGGTCAGCAATTCCGCCTCGGCCTGATCCGGTGGCAGCGAGTTGAGCCATCCGATCTCACCTGACATCCGATCTCCATTTCGAGCTTGTTTTGCGATGGGAGTAAGTACACCCGCCGTTCATCAGCGCTGCTAGGACCCAGAAATCTGAAGTGTGCGCCAGTTCACACGGGCCGTTTTGTGCGAATATCCAAAGCGTCTTCGGGCGGGCTCAGCATCGGCTGTTAGCCTCGGCGCTGTGCGACTTAGATCACTTCTCACCATGGATCTCGGTCTCGAGCTCGTCACCGGCGAGGACGAGCTCGACCGCTTCGTGCGCTGGGTCGTGACCACCGACATGCTCGATCCGAGCCGCTATCTCTCCGGTGGTGAACTGGTGCTGACCGGCCTGCAATGGCGGCTCGAGCCCGCGGACAGCGAGATCTTCGTGCGCGCGCTGGCCCGGGCCGGAGTCGCCGGACTCGCCGCGGGCGACGCCCGCTACGGGGGTGCGCCGCCCGATGTCGTCGAGGCCTGCCAGCGGCACCGGATCCCGCTGTTCCGTGTGCGCGAAGACGTCGCGTTCGCCCAGGTCACCGAGACGCTGACGCGCAATCTGTCCACCGGCCGGGCCGCCGATCTGACCGCCATCCTCGACCGCCACCGCCAGCTCGTCTCGGGTACCGGCCTCGGATCGGTGCTGGAGCTGATCGAACGCGATCTAGGAATGCGATGCTGGGTGGTCTCCTCGACCGGACGGGTGGTGGCCGGGCCGGTGTCGCCGCCGCCGGTCGAGGTCACGGCCGCTTTCTTGAACGCGCGCCGCCTGCCCCACGTGCTGATTCACGATAAGGCCCGCTACTCACTGTTCGCGGTCGACGAGCACAGCACCTCCCGCGCGGCCGACTGGTTCATGGTCTTCGAGGGCGACTGCAGGGACTGGCCGGAAGAACGCCGCACGCTGACCGGCGAACTCGCCGCGGTCGTCTCGCTCGAACGCGCGCGCATCGACGACCGGCAGAGCGCCGAAGGCCGCCTGGCCCAGGAACTCATCGAACTCATCGTCTCCGATGCCAAACCGGCCGAAATCATTTCCCGCCTCGAGCTGACCGGCCTCGGCCCCGCCGAGACCTATATCGCCGTGGCCGCCGGAGCCGAAGCAGAAGCCTTGCGCCCCGGCGAATTACGCGTCCTGCTCCGCGAAATCCTCTACGGCAAAAGGCCAGCCGCGGGTGTCGTGGACGGCGAAGCCATTGCCCTGATCCCCGCCGATCCCAATGGCGCCATCATCACCGAAATCCACCGTGCGGTAACCGCTTTGGCACCCGGCCTACGCGGTGCCCGGCTGTCGATCGGCGTCAGCGGCATCGTCGACGGCGAAGGCCTGCGGGGCGCGGTCGAAGAAGCCCGCTATGCCCGCCGCCTCGCCGAAGGCCGTCATCAACCCACCAGCGTCGTCGGCCACGATGAACTGGCCACCCATATGCTGCTGTTGGCCAGCGTCCCCGACGAGGTCCGCCGCATGTTCCGCCTGCGTTTGCTGGACCCCCTCAGCAGCTACGACCAGGAGAACCGCGCCGACCTGGTGCACACCCTGGAAACCTTCCTCCAGGTCTCCGGCTCCTGGACCAAATGCGCTGAGCTACTACACGTCCACGTGAACACCCTGCGCTACCGGATCCAGCGCATCGAGGAGCTGACCGGCCGAGACCTATCCCGCCTCGAAGATCGCGTCGACTTCTTCCTGGCTCTCGCCCTGCGCTGACCCGCCACCGGTCCGCTTGCCGCCGCGGCCCCGCTCTTGCGTTCGGCTGCGTGGCGGCGAACCATTAGCTGTGCGGTGGCCGCGTTCGCGGGCCGTGCGGTCCCAATGCCCTCGGTGGACCACGACGCATCGCCCCCGCGATACAGCGGAGTGATCCCTCCGCACGAGGAGGACTCGATGTTCATCCAAGTCATTCAAGGCAAGGTCGCGGATGCCGATCGACTGCGTCGATGTATGGATCGGTGGAACGAGGAATTGCAACCGGGCGCCACCGGCTACCTGGGCACGACCAGCGGGTTGTGCAACGACGGGACGTTCATCGCCATGGCACGATTCGAATCCGAGGAAGCGGCGCGGCGCAATAGCGACCGTCCGGAGCAGGGTGCGTGGTGGGCCGAAACCGAACAGTGCTTCGACGGTCCGGTCACCTTCATGGACTGCCCCGAAGTGACACAGTGGCTGGGCGGCGGCTCCGACCAGGCCGGTTTCGTACAGATCATGGAGGGCCATACCTCCGATCAGCGCCGCATGCGCGAACTCCTCTCGCAGGGCACCGATCGCATCCAGCAATTGCGCCCGGAGATCATCGGCGGCACCCTGGCGACCTACGGCGACGACGGATATGTCGAGGCCGTGTACTTCACCTCCGAAGCCGAAGCCCGCGAGCACGAAAAGCTGGAGATCCCCGACGATCTGCGGTCGCTGTTCGAAGAGGAGAGCGAACTCATGGGCGAGGTCGAATTCTTCGACCTACACGAGCCCATGCTCGTCTCCCGGCGATAGCCGATCCATCAGCCGCTGTCGCATATCTGGTGGCACCCTTGCATACGCCGCACTGTTCGAGGCTGCCACCGGATATGCGACAGCCGCCGTGATCACCCCGCCCGATATCCAAATGTGTTGCCCCGGGCGCAAATTCGAGTCGCGGGAACAACAGTTCAGCAGTTGCTGACGCTCGTCGGAGTAATTCTCGGGGCGGGGGCGACGTATGCGGCGACGGCGATGAACGAGCGCGCGAAATCGCGCAGACGGCATGACACCCGCTGGGAAACCGGCCGTCTCGCGGCCTACAACGAATACGGCAACGCACTTGCGCCGCCGACCCATGAATTCCGATCGCGCGGTGGGGCACACAAGAGTCGAGACGGTGTCCGATAGACGACCGATCGCACACCAACGGGACATCTTGCTGTCGGTGGCAGGCGCTACGGTGGCGGCGTGAATCGTACGGATCGGCTCTATGCGATCGTCGAGGAGTTGCGGGCAGTGGCTCCGCGCGTGCGGACCGCGCGTGAATTGGCGCAACGGTACGAGGTGAGCGTTCGCACGATCGAACGTGATATCGCGGCCCTGCAGCAGGCGAGCATTCCGATCTACGCGGATGTCGGCAGACGCGGCGGGTACGCATTGGAGAAGAGCATGTCGCTGCCGCCGCTCAACTTCACCCCGGCCGAGGCCGTCGCACTCGCCGTCGCATTGGCGCGCAGCGCGGCGACGCCGTTCGACCAGGCCGGGCAGAGCGCGCTGCGCAAGATTCTCGCGGTGATGTCGGATCAGAATGCCGCCGCCGCTCGCGCGCTGGCCGCGCGGATTCGGCTGATGGAACCGGTGGACGCGGCACCCGCCCAAGCGATCCCGTCGGTCATCGCACAATCGATCGAAGCCGGACGGGTGCTGCGGATCAGCTATTCGGATCGCTTCGGCGCAGACAGTGAACGCGAGGTCGAGCCGACCGCATTCCTCAGCGGCTCCAACGGCTGGTACCTCGTCGCCTGGTGTCGGCTGCGCGAGGAGTCCCGCTGTTTCCGGCTGGACCGCATCGGCGCGGTGACAATGACCGATCTGCCGACAGCGCAGCGCCCCCTCGACGGCACCGGATCCGATATCCCTGACGACCTCCAGCTGCGCACCGTCGCGCTGTGAAATATCGCGGGAAACACCGACAGGGGGTTGTCGCGCAGCCGGGTGATCGTAGTCGGGCAAGACAACGATCACCGATCCCGAGGAGACGATAAGTGAGCACTCCCCCCTTCAACACGGTGGCATGGTTCCAGGTCGGCAGCGATAAGCCCGACGAGGTGAAGAAGTTCTACGGCGACCTGTTCGGGTGGACCTTCGACGCAGACCCCAATGCCGATGCCTACGACCTTGTCAGCTACCCCGCCGGCGAGGGTCCGAGCGGCGGTATCGCGCACACCCCCGACGCCTCGGGCAATCACGCCACCTTCTTTGTGCTCGTGCAGGATGTGGCGGCCACCGTCGCCGCCGCCGAACGACTCGGCGGAAAGGTTTCGGTACCACCGGTTACCGGTAAGGACGGGCTGATCTTCGCCCACATCCAGGACACCTCCGGAAACGACTTCGGCATCTTCAGCCCGCCGCCGCAGTCGTGATCCGGCGCTAGAAAAAGGGGGCGGAGCCGTCATCCTCCGCCCCTTCGGCGCACTCCCGGATCACCCGGGTCCGCGAACCGGTCCGTCGCATCGCCATGGCGATGCGTTTCGACTCCATAGCTTTTTGGCAGCTATCGGATCGAGGCGCTGAAACGTCCACGGCCCCCCGTTATCCTCGAATCACTTGACTTCCAGGGAGTTACCGGATCCGGGTGGCCATCATCTGGCCGTTGAAATCGCACGCTTGATCTCGAGAATCGAGGTTCGCGATGGAGAGTTGGCCGATGGCAGGCACAACACCGGACCGCCGCCGATGAGGTGCGGTCGTCTGCTCAGTGCGCTGGCCGCGGTGGTGCTCGCGGTGGGGATCAGCGGGTGCGCATATTCGTTCGCCAAGTACCCCGACGACGCCAGGGTTACGGTCGACGAGTTCACCGAACTGCTCAATAAACGGAAAGCGGACAATGCCGCGAACCTGACCTCCCAGCCCAACAATGCCATCGTGTCCTTACGGCAGATATTCGACGGACTGGGCCCCGGGACGCCGGAGTTCCGGGTGGTCCAATTCATCGTCTTGGACAGCACGGAGGCGATCTTCACTCTGCAGGGGGCATGGGCGTTCGGACAGGATCGGAACTGGAACTATGAGTCCCAGGGCACGGTGCGGAAATTGGCGACCGGCTGGCGCATCTCCTGGGATCCCACCATCGTTATTCCGCACCTGGACAACACCCACACGGTTCAACTGGTCCGCGCATACGCACCACCGCCACCCATCGTGAAGGACGGCCACGGACAGACCCTCATGACCGAGCAGACCATCGATGTGGTCAAGCTCGACCCCGGCCGCATTACCGATCCGATCGCCACCACCGATGCGCTGGCCAAGGCCATCGAGCCGATCGCGTCCGTGATCACCGGACCGTCCTTGCGCGAGCAACTGGCCGCCGCGCAGGGCAAGCCGGTCGTCGCGGTAAACCTGCGGGAGTCCGATTTCGCGGTCCTGGAACCGGATATCGCGCCGATACCGGGAGTAGTGACCAAGGCCCAGCCACGGCTGATCGCCGCCGACCGCCGGGTGCAGTCGCCGATGCTCGATGCATTGCGCGTGGTGTGGCAGGACAACCGGGACAGATGCGCGGGTTGGGCGGTTCAGCTGTCGAGCCTGGACGGCCTTCCGATCGCCTATCTCACCGGGCAGCCGGGCACACCGGGTCCGGACGTCGCCGCGACGCTGGATCCACACTGGCAGAGCGCCGCCCAGGACGCGGTGAACTATGTCGGGAACGCGACGGCCGCCGTCGTCATCAACTCCGCGACCGGAGCCATTGTCGCCGCCGCGGAGAACAACGCGGTCAGCACGAACGGATCGGCCTTCACCGGACTCGCCCCGATCGGCGGCACTACCGAATTGCTGCGCACGGCTGCGGCGAAAATCGCGCGGAAGGCACCGCAGGACGTTTCCGTGGATGAGGTCACCAAGGCCGCCCACATGCTCGGTATCGGCGTCGATTTCGGGCTGACGGGCCTGGACAAGGTGACCTCACGGATCCCGACACCGGGCACCGAACAGGTCCGCCGCGGCAGTCAGGCCAGCGAGATCCAGGCCAGTGCCTACGGCATGGCGATCGTCGCGGCCACCATCGCCAGCGGGCGCATTGTTCGGCCGATGATCGAAATCGGACACCCGGCAACGGCTTCGGTGGAATCGGCGCCGCTACCCGCCGAGGTGGTCGACCAGCTCCGTCCGATGCTCGGCGGCTCCGGATATGTCACCATCACGGGCGGACAGGGCTGGCTGCTGGCGAATATGGGTGAGCTGGCCTTCGCGATCCATGTGGAGGATCCGGACAGTAGCGCCACCCTGATCCACGCGGCCGAACGCATACTCCACCCCGAGCCCCAGCGCCAGTAGCACAACTCTCGGCGAACGGCGCGACCGAACCGAGCTCCGGAGCAGCTCACAGGAAACCCCCAGCTGGTCCTGAGCTTCGGCAACGCTGGTCGCGCCACGCTGAGGTAATGAGCAGAGTCGATCCGCAAGCGGGCGTTCTCGTCGTCGACGATGAACCGATGACCGTCGAACTCCTTGCGGTGAGTCTGCGATTTCAGGGGTTCGAGGTGCAGGCGGCGACCAGCGGGACCGATACCACCGAGCCGAAACTCATCCATACGCTGCGCAGCGTCGGTTACGTGCTGCGCGAACCCCAGCCGAGCCGGACATGAGGCTGCACGAGGCGCTGGCCCGGCGGGTATCGGCCATTCCGCTGCGGGTGGGACTCGTCGTCGCCCTCGTCTTCCTGGCCGCCCTGGTGCTGATGGCGACGGGCTTCGCGGTCACCTCCGCGCTCAGCCGATCCTTGACCGCGCGAACCGATGAGCAACTCTACGATGCGGCCCGTTCGTGGGCAGAGCCGCGCCCGATGCGCCAGATCGTCACGAATGACGGTGCGATCTCATGGATTCCGGCCGAGTTGGCGGATACCCGGCCCGTTGCCCGGCCGTTCATCGATCAACCGCGCCGGTTCTACGAATTGCGCAAAGGCCCCGAGGGACAGCTCTATTCGGGCACTCCCGGGACGATCGCTGGCACCGATGCGACCCCGGATGTGGTGGGGCACGCGGCAGCGGTCCCGATAACGGTCGGCTCGACCGACGACTCCTCGGTGCAGTGGCGCGTGCTGACCACCAGTAACCAATTCGGCTCGACCACCATCGCGCTGCCGCTCACCGATAACCAGGAGACGGTATCGCGGCTGATCTACTTCGAACTCGGCATCGGCGCGGCGGCACTGCTCGCCCTCGGTGTCGTCGGCTATTTCGTTGTCCGACGCAGCCTGCGCCCGCTGCGCACGGTCGAGGAGACCGCGGCCGCGATCGCGGGCGGCGACCTGCACCGGCGCGTCCCGGTGCGCGATGTCGACACCGAGGTCGACCGGCTCGCGCGGTCGTTGAACGCAATGCTCGCGCAGATCCAGCACGGCGTCGCCGCCACCGAGGCATCCGAAGAGGACGCCCGGCGTTCGGAACGCCGGATGCGGCAGTTCATCGCCGACGCCAGCCACGAATTGCGTACCCCGCTCACCACGATTCGCGGTTTCGCCGAGCTCTATCGCCAGGGCGCGAGCACCGACGCACAGCTGATCGTCGGCCGCATCGAGGGTGAGGCCGAGCGGATGGGCCTGCTGGTCGAGGATCTGCTGATGCTCGCCCGGTTGGATGCCAAACGCCCACTCGACCGCAGTCCGGTGGATCTGCTCGCGCTCGCGGGCGATGCGGTGCACAACGCACAGGCCATGGCGGCGCAGCAGCAGACCGACCCGCAACGCCCGATCACCCTGGAGATCAGCTCCGGGGTCGGCACCATGGACGTGACCGGCGACGAGGCACGGTTGCGCCAGGTGCTGGCGAATCTGCTCGGCAATGCCCTCGCCCACACCCCGGCCACCGCCGCGATCACCGTGCGGCTCACCCCATCCGTCGACACGGTGCGCATCGACGTCATCGACACCGGCCCCGGCCTGACACTGGAGGCCGCCGCCCGAGTATTCGAGCGGTTCTACCGCACCGACGACTCCCGCACCCGAACCAGCGGCGGAACGGGTTTGGGCCTATCGATCGTGCAGGCCCTTGTGGGGGCACACGGCGGCCGGGTGAGCGTGCACAGCGAACCGGGCAGCGGCGCGACCTTCACGGTGATCCTGCCGCGCGATATCCGGCCGATGGCAGTATCGGCCGAAGCGGCTCGGGTATAGCACCGCGGCGCGGCCTCATGAGGTCGGCACCAGCGACGGTTGCGCCGGATTCGTTACGGACCTCGGCTGGTCGGGATGATAGGGCGCTATCGCGCCGAAGGTGTCGCGAACCTCGGCACAGACCTGGATGAGTCGGTCCACCTGCATATCGGTCAGCCCGGCATGCAGCGAGAACCGGATGAGGCAGCGTTCGGGCGCGGTGGCGGGCCAACAGAAGACCGAGCCGAAAATGCCACGGGCCTCCAGGAAGTCACGGATGGCGATGGTGCGCTGATCCGGACCGGTCTGCAGTGCGACGATATGGCTGGCCGAACCCTCCAGATCGAACTCCAATGCCATCAGGGCACGGCGTACGACAGCCGAGATCTCGCGCAGCCGGATCCGCCGCCAATCGTCGACGCGGACGACCTCGAGCGTCGCGGCCAGGCCCGCAATATCGTGCGGCAGCAGCGTCGCGGAGAAGACCGACGGATCGGACTCCATCTTGAAGTAGTCGACGAAATCGATATTGTTCGCCGCGATGAATCCGGCACGTCCGGCGAAAGCCGCTGCGAGGCTGGCGATTCGGAACGGCACCCGGTCCGCGAGGCCGAGTGCGACCACCGTGCCGGCACCGTAGGGGCCGTCGGTACCGAGCGAATGCGATTCGTCGACGACCAGCACGCTGCCGGTCTCGTCGGCCACGTCACAGATCTGGGTCAGCGGACAGCGACTGCCATTGGTGCTGTAGATCGAATCCACCGCGATGATGCCGGGACCATATTTGCGTATCTCCTCGCGCAGATGGCCCGGAAAATTGTGCCGGAACGAATACACCGGCGCACCAGCCGTCTTCGCACCGTGCCACAGCGACATGTGCGCGAGGTGATCGACATAGACCGGGGTGTGCGGATCGGCGATCGACTGCATCAACCCGGCGGTGGCATCCCAGCCGGATTGGCACAGAATTCCGGCAGCCGCCCGCATATGTTCGGCAAGCGCCATTTCCAGCGCGATCTGCGGGTGGTCGGGGCCGTGCACGAAGATACCGGACGGCGGCGCCGCACCGCCGTAGTTCTGCAACGCCGCACACATCGCGCCGATGATATGCGGTTCACGGGCAAGGGCGAGATAGTCGCTGCTGGTCAGCACGACATCGCCCGGCACGGGTCTACGACCGTGCAGCAAATGCCGTCCGCCCCAAGCGGCAGCGATCCGTTCCGTATGGAATCGGCTGACGCGGACGAATATGCGGTCGGCGACCGACAGGGTCATCTGAACTCCTTTCACTGCTATCAGCTACTACAGAGCACACACCGAGCAGATTGAATCACTACCCATCGGCGCATGCGCCGAAATCGCGAAGTTGATCGGTACATGTCGCACTCACAGCGACCCAACAGCATCAACAGGCACGATTGTCGGGTGCGGGTACTGGTGGTCGAGGACGAGCGGTTGCTGGCCGATGCGATAGCCGATGGGCTGCGACGGCATGCGATGGCGGTCGATGTGGTGTACGACGGGGCCGATGCGCTGGAGCGGGTCGGCGTGAACGACTATGACGTGATCGTTTTGGATCGCGATCTGCCGACGGTATCCGGCGATACCGTCTGTATTTCGCTGACCGAGGTCGGAAGCGACGCCAGGATTCTGATGCTGACGGCCGCGACGGCGGTGGCCGAACGGGTCGCCGGACTCGGACTCGGTGCCGACGACTATCTGACCAAACCGTTCGCCTTCGCCGAACTGGTCGCCCGGATTCAGGCGCTGGGGCGGCGGTCCCGACCCGCAACGCCGCTGGTACTCGAACGGGCCGGCATTCGACTCGACCCGCATCGGCTGGCGGTCACTCGCGATGGCGAGCCGATCTCATTGTCGCGCAAGGAGTTCGCCGTGCTTGCCGAATTGTTGCGTGCCGACGGCGGGGTGGTGTCGGCGGAGCAGCTACTGGAGAAGGCATGGGACGAGAACATCGATCCGTTCACGGGGGTGGTGCGGTACACGATCATGATGGTGCGCCGGAAGTTGGGCGATCCGCCGGTGATCGAGACCGAGGCGGGCGTGGGGTACCGCATCCGATGAGAGGCCGCACCATTCGACTGCGGCTGACTCTGCTGTATGCGGGCGCGTTCTTTATCGCCGGGGCGATCCTGGTCGCGCTGACCTACTTCTATCTCGATCGGTCGCTGGGGCGGCGCCACGGGATGGGTGCCCAGATACTTGTGCGCGAGTACCTGGCCAAGCGCAACCGCCCGATCGTGTCCGAGGAGTTGTATCAGGCACTGACCGCCCAGGCCGCCAAGGAACGGCGCGACACCCTGGAGGCGATGCTGGTCTGGTCGCTGGTTTCGCTGGGCGCGATCGGGATCGCGGCCGGTGGGCTGGGTTGGCTACTGGCCGGGCGGGCATTGCATCCACTGCAGCAGATCACCGCGACCGCGCGCCGGGTGGCCGATCGCAGCCTGCACGAGCGGATTGCGCTGACCGGACCCGATGACGAAATCAAGGATCTGGCCGATACTTTCGACGCCATGCTGGAGCGGTTGGATCGGGCCTTCGACGGTCAGCGGCGCTTCGTCGCCAATGCCTCGCACGAACTGCGCACGCCATTGACCATCAATCGCACACTCATCGAGGTGGCACTCGATGATCCCGACGCGCCGGAGTCGACGCGTCGGCTCGGAGCCACGCTCCTGGAGGTCAATCATCGGCATGAGCAGCTGATCGACGGACTCCTGGTGCTCGCGAGCAGCGAGGAACGGCTGATCGAACGCAGCCGGGTCGACCTGTCCGATGTGGTCCGGCGGGTGGTGACCGTCGCCAGCGAGGCAGCCGAGCGGGCCGGTATCGAGATCCGCACCGAACTCACGGCGGCTCCGGTCTCCGGCGATCCGGTACTGCTGGAACGTCTGGCGCAGAACCTGGTGGACAATGCGATTCGCTACAACGTCAGCGAAAATAGTTGGGTCGCAATCAGATCGGTGAGCACCGAAGGTAAAGGCCAACTGGTGGTCGAGAATTCCGGCCCGGTGGTACCGGCCTTCGAGGTCGACGGACTCTTCGAACCCTTCCGTCGACTGACCACCGGCGATCGGATCGCCGAATCCGACCATACGCCGAACATTCGCGGTGCCGGACTCGGTCTGTCGATCGTGCGATCGGTCGTGCATGCGCATGGCGGCGATGTCCGGGCGGCCGCACGACCCGAGGGCGGGCTGATCGTCACCGTCACCCTGCTGGACTGACCGGGCGGGCGGCGCCGGGCAGCGCCGCCCGCACTCGGGTCAGTAGTTGTGGCAGCTGTTCGCGAGTTCGCGCAGCTTATCGATCTTCTGCTGGCCCTCGGGCGAGTTGCGCTTCTCCTCGATCTTGGTCCGCGCATCCGGGTGGTTGTCGAGCCACTGCTGAGCGCGCTGCTCGCGCTGGTCGACCGGCAGCGCGAGGAACTCCTGCAACTTCGCCTTGCGATCGGGATGGCTGTCCAGGCGTTCGGCCAGCTTGGGCGCCTCGGCGTGAATGGCCGCGTCCACCTGGGCGAAGGTGCATGTCGTGTCGATCAGTCCGCCGCCGACACCCGGCTGCGCCGAAGCCGTCGCGGGAACCAGTAGCGCCCCCGCCGCCAGCAGACCGCCGAGCGCAACGGCGGTTCGCATGATTCCGGTACGGGTGAATGTCATTACGAGTGACCCTTTCCATTGGCGATCGGATCACGGCAGGCAGTGCCGCGACCCGATGCACAGTCCACCAGGCCCGGTGTTTGCACAGCGCTAGGAATCTGCCGGGTCTGGCAGCGTGGTGCCTGTCCCATTGTCCGTGTTCATGGGTCAGCCGATCCGTCGTGCGCCCGTCCGCGAGAGTTCGCCGAGTCCGCCTGAACCTGTCGCTGTTCGCGGACGGGTCGCCGGTGATCAGTGCTTCCGCGTCCACAGTGATGTCTCGTCCTGGTTGGCGCGGGGTCAGGCCCGGATCTCATTGAGGTAGTTGTAGATCGTGTAGCGGGTGACATCGAGGCGGCCGGCCAGGTGATCGACGGCGTCCTTGATGAGGAAGAAACCGGCCTCGTCCAGTTCGCGCACGACCGCCGCCTTATGCGTCTTCTTCATCAGATCCACCGGGATGCCGACCTTACCGATGGCGCGATCGACCAGGAAGCGCTGCAGGCTGTCGACATCGGCCACAAAGGACTCCACCGGCTGGCCGTCGCCGTCGGCGCGGGCCGATGTGTCCAGGCTATTGATACACAGACAACCGATGGCGACGCCGTCCGCATCGTGCAGAAACAGGGTCGATGAGCGGATCGGGCGGCCGTCCGGGCCATGCGTGCGGTAGTTCGTCAGATCCTGAGTCGTATTGCGGCGGACCAGCGAGAGCAGCAGGTCGGTGATCGGGCCGCCGGTACTGCGGCCGGTGACCTCACCCGCGATCGCGATGATCGAATCCGGCAGCTTGCTCAGATCATGCAGCAGCACTTCATTACCGGGACCGAGCATGGCGGCCAGACTGGGCACCGCCGGAATCAGCGCGGTCAGCACATCGTGGGTGGCCGCCGCGGCGGCGGGCAGTCGCGACGCGGTCCGTGGGCGGCGCAGTGTCTCGAGCGCCGAGCGCAGCAGATCCGCCGCGGCGGACGGGGTCGAGGCGTGCGGGGACAACCGCACGTGCTCGGGTCGGACCGTCGCGGAGATGCCCGCCGCGGTCAGCGCCGCACCTACCGACTCGGCGGAGTGACCGGGCATCGTGAACGCCAGAATGCCCGCGCGCCGGTCCACCGCAGACACGATCTCGGCATCCAAACCTGCCAGCACATCGGAGAATCCGCCGATCCGCTCCGCGATCCGGGCCGCGATCACGCCGGGCCCGGCCTCTTCGACCAACTCGAGCGCCGCGGCGAACCCGCCGGCCGTGATCGGGCTCAGATGGGTGAGCGACCACGCGCTCGCGGTCGCGTCGGGCGCGTGAATCTCATCGTCGAACAGGCCCGGATCACGCGCGCCGGACCAGCCCGACAACACCGGATCCATCCGCTCCAGGGCACGGTCCGAGAGCACCGCGAACCCGGTCCCCCACCCCGCGCGCAGCCACTTCTGGCCGCCCACCACCAGAATGTCCGCGACCTGCCAGGGCTCCTCGGTGACACCGAATCCCTGAATGCCGTCCACCACCAGCAGCCGGTCGCCGACCACCTCGCGCAGCGCGGCCAGATCGGCGCGATAGCCGGTGCGAAAGTCGACGGCGCTCACGGTCACCGTGGTGATGTCATCGGTGAGTCCGGCCGCGATCCGCTCCGGTGTCGCGTACCCGCCGGACAATCGCCGCACCACTCGGCGGCCGACCTGCTCGGCACGCGCCCACGGATAGGTGTTGGCCGGGAACTCCGACGCCGAGACCAGCACCTCGCCACCGAAATTGAAGGCCGCCTGGAACAATCCGAGGCTGGTGCTCGGCAGCAGCACGGTGTGATCGGTGTCCGACCCGCACAGCCGCGCCACCGCCGCCCGGGCCCGAATCTCTTGCCGCAGTAGCTGATCCACTGTATCCGGACCGGCCGTGGTGGACTCGTGCAGCAGGCTCGCCGTGGTTTCGAGCACCGCATGCGAGGGCGGGCCGAAGCGTGCGAAGTCGAGGTACCCCGCGGGCTCGCCGAACTGCAGCAGATAGCGCGGCGAGATCCGCGTGGCCGGGCTCACTGCAGGATCCTGGCGAGAAACTGTTGCGTGCGTTCGTGTTTCGGCGCGCGCAACACCTGCGCGGGCGGCCCCGTCTCCAGCACCACACCGTCGGCGAGGAACACTACCTCGTCCGCGGCCTCGGCGGCGAAGCTCATCTCATGCGTCACGACGACCATTGTCATCCCCTCTTCCGCCAGCGTTTTCATCACTTCCAGCACCTCGCCCACCAATTCGGGGTCCAGCGCCGACGTCGGCTCGTCGAACAGCATCAGCTTGGGCCGCATGGCCAGCGCCCGCGCGATCGCCACCCGTTGCTGCTGCCCGCCCGAGAGCTGCGCCGGGTAGGCATCGGCGCGATGGCCCAGACCGACTCGCTCGAGCAGCTCCAAGCCCTGCCGCAGGGCGGTCACGGGGTCGGCGCCCAGCACCCGGACCGGCCCCTCGATCACATTCTGCAGCGCCGTGCGGTGGGCGAACAGATTGAAGCGCTGGAAGACCATGCCGATATCGCGGCGCTGCCGGGCGACCTCGCGCTCACGAAGCTCGTGCAGTTTGCCGTCGTGCAGCCGGAAGCCGATCGGCTCACCATCGACCCAGATCCGGCCGCCGTC
This sequence comes from Nocardia sp. NPDC004278, assembly GCF_053602975.1. Lineage (NCBI taxonomy): Bacteria > Bacillati > Actinomycetota > Actinomycetes > Mycobacteriales > Nocardiaceae > Nocardia > Nocardia sp. NPDC004278. The sequence continues at coordinate 101,690 of NZ_JBSGEQ010000013.1, read as the reverse complement.
AATCGTTTCCAAGTGGTTGATACACCGCAGGAAGGTGCTCTTGCCCGCGCCGGAGGGTCCGAGCAGGCAGACCACCTGCCCCTTGTGCACCTCCAGGTCGATTCCGCTCAGAATTTCGTTGTGGCCGTAGCTCTTTCGCACGTTCACCGCGCGCAACAGCGGGTCAGACATGAGCCCTCCGCTTCAGTGGGGAGCCGCGCAGCGCCTTGGCGGCGCGTGCCATGACCCCCGATCGGTCTGCGCCGAAGGCGCGCTCGAGCTGATGCTGGCCCACCCCGGCGATGGTGACCACGACCATGTACCACACCGCCGCCGCCAGCAAGGTCTCCATGACGAGCAGGTTGCTGGAGGAGATGTTGTTGGCCGCGTGGATCAGCTCGGTCACGCCGATCACCGAGGCCATCGAGGTGCCTTTGAGCATATTGACGAAGTCGTTGCCGGTGGGTGGGATAATCACCCGCATGGCCTGCGGCAATACGATCCGGCGCAGGGTCGTCGCCGGGGTCATGCCAATCGCCTTCGCGGCCTCGGTCTGGCCACTGTCGACGCTGTTCAGCCCGGCGCGCACGATTTCGGCCATATACGCGCTCTCATTGAGCGCCAAACCCAGGAAGGCCGCGGTGAACGCGCTGATCACAGTATTGGTCTGGGCGTGCAGCAAGAACGGGATCTCGATCACCGGGAACACCAGCGCCAGGTTGTACCAGAGCAGGATCTGCAACAGCACCGGCAGACCGCGGAACAGCCAGACGTAGCCGCCCGCGAACCAGCGGGCCACCGGATTGGCGCTGCGCCGCAGTAGGGCGACGACAATACCGAGCACGATCGCCACGCCCTGCGAAAACACCGCCAGCACAATGGTATTGACCAGACCGGTGAGCATCACCTGATACCAGAGGAAGTCCGGTACCCGGGGCCATTCGATCTGGGCATTGCCGAGCGCAATGCCCAGCAGCACCAGCAGGACTGGAATGATCGCGCCCGCGATCCAGCGCCCCCAGTGCCGCAGCCGAACGATCGGCAGCTCAGTTTCCGCCATTGATGACGGCCTCCTTGACCGCACCCTTCTCGACGCCCCATGCCCGCAGGATCTTGCCGTAGGTGCCATCGGCGATCAGTCCGTTGACGGCGCTGCGCAGCGTTTCGGCCAGTGCCCGATTCTGTTTGGTGACACCGATTCCGAAGGGGCCGCCGTCGATCGGCTCACCCGGTACGACCTCGAAGAACTTGCCGTCACCAGCGGTGCGCGAGACATAGACGGCGGTCGGCAGATCATTCACGATCGCCTGGACGCGGCCGGTGCGCAACTGGGTCTGGTTCTGGTTGTCGCTCTCGGTCTCGGTGATGGTGATGGCGGACTTGCCTGCCTGGGCGCATTTGCCGCTCTGCTCGGTGACGAACTTCTGCTGGCTGGTGCCCTGCACCACCGCTACCACCTTGCCGCACAATGTATCCGGGCCGCTGATCGAGTCGGGGTTGCCCTTGCGGATCATGATCGCGATGCCCGAGGTGAAGTAGTCGACGAAGTCGATCTGCTGCTGGCGCACCTTGGTGTCGCTCATCGCCGCCATGGTCGCGTCGATGCGGCCGGACTGCAGGCTGGTGATGAGCGAACCGAACGCCATGTCCTGATGCTCCACGCCCACACCGAGTTTCGCGGCAATGGCCTTGGACAGATCGACCTCGTACCCGATGGGGGTCTTACCGTCCGCGGCGTAGAAGTTGTTGGGCGCGGACTGGATGTACGACGCCAGGTGCAGCGCACCGGCCTGGGTGATCGAGGCCGGGAGCGCGGCGTTCAGCTGCGCGTCCTTGGTCACCGACGCAATGATCGCGGTCGTGTCGGGAATGGGTGCGCTCGATGCGACGGATGTGCCACCGGCGCCATCGGACTCACTGCCGCAGGCGACGAGACAGCCGACCAGGGCCGCCAGCAGAACGAGGGGCAGGGCATGGGTTCGCGGCATTGCGGACCTCCTGTTCTCTTGTGTGGCAGCGAAATTACTCTCCATTGTTGAAGATTTCAACGAGGAGTTGAAATTTCACCATGCTGCCGCCCGGCGCCGGCAGAACCGTCCAGCACACAGACATTGCGACGGGCGATCGCGCCCCAGATCGGGGCCGCGAGCTTGCTGCCCAGTCGCCGCCACCAGTGACGGCCGTGAACTCCACCGGACCACCGACGCCCCGCGGGTGCCTGTGGCGGGGCTGCGGCGGCAGCGTCGCCTGGCCGAAGCCGTCACGCGAAAACGTAAGGGGTCCAACAACCGGCGCCGGGCTGCAGCGCGATCAGCACGGCACCACGCGCACGTCGCCGCCCGGCGGCGGCATTTTCTGCACTGGGGCGAGACACATCATCTAGCCCAGGTCCGGGAGCCCGAAGCACGAGCCTCGGTCATCAATGTCCGCCAACGAGACGGCGCTGGCCCACACTCCGGTGTGGGTGAAACCGTCCCGGATGACGCGGAAACCGACACCCACACCATGGTTGTGGCGATGGGTTCGAACGCCCGAGAAGGGTGGTGTCATCCGATAATTCGGTTGGAAGACACGCTTTAGGAAATATCGCGGCGGCGCACTCTGGCGAGCCAGGCCGCCTCATCGACAATGCTGCCCGGCGTCAGGCCGAGTTGCGCGGCCTCGACGACCGCCGCGCTGACCCGTCCGCGATACCGGGCGGGCTTCAGTTCCTCCAATTCCCATCCTGCGCCGAAGGCTTCGGCAATCGCGGTGCGGCTGATGCGCGGGCCGAAGCCCGGTTCGGCATCGGAGAGCGCGAGGATATGGACCAGCCCGCCGGGCTTCAGGACCCGGTGCAGACTGCGCACGTATTCGGTGGGATCGCCTTTGTCGAAGGCGAAGACATGGAACAGCGCACTGTCGAGAATGGTGTCATAGCGGGGCTCATCCCCCAGTTCCAGCGCATCGGCCACCTCGAACCGCGCGAGCACTCCGCGCTCGCGCGCATTATCCCTGGCATACGCGATCGCACTCGGCGAAAGATCCACCCCGAGCACGTCATAGCCGAGCTCGGTCAGCCTGATGGTGTGCTCACCGGCCCCACACCCGATATCGAGCACCGCACCCCGAATCCACCCCTGCTCGATCAACTCGAGCACCGCGGGCTGCGGCTCCCCGATCACCCATGGCGCGGATCCATCCTCATATACGGAATTCCAGAACTCAGGAGGTCGATTCATGCCATCCAGCCTTCAACCTCAACCCGGGTTCATGTCAATGCCCACCGCGCTACATTGCCAAGATGACCGATTCCCCGCACCTGCGCCCGGCCCGCCCCGACGATGCCGAAGCCATCGCGGCGATCTGGTACGAGGGCTGGCGCGACGCCCACCTGGGCAACGTCCCCGACGAACTCATCGCCGTCCGCCCGCAGGAGTCGTTCGCACCGCGGGCCACCCAACGGATCGCCGATACCACTGTCGCGATCATCGATAACGAGGTGGCCGGTTTCATGATGGTCCTCGACGACGAAATCGACCAGGTCTACCTATCCCGCCGCCACCGCGGCACCGGCACCGCACCGGCCCTACTCGCCGCCGCCGAGCAGCGCATATCCGGCAGCGGCCATGCGCGGGCCTGGCTGGCCGTAGTCCCGGGCAATGCCCGCGCCCGCGCCTTCTACACCCGCAACGGCTGGACCGATGAGGGCCGGTTCACCCACCAAGCCCCCGGCCCCGACGGCCCGGTCCCCGTTCCTGCCCACCGCTATGTCAAACAGCTCGCCGGATTGCCGGAGGACTGAATACGCTCGAAGCGAGTGGGAAGTTTCAGACCGGATGCTCGTCCGGGTGCACAGTCGACGCGCCGCAATCGAACGCCGGTGTGCCCGAAGCGGTCGAGATCTGCGTCGTCGCGGGCTGCACCCTGCGAAGGTCGAATCCGCTTGTCCGCCAGTGCGTTCGAGATGCCAGATGTCGCACGCTCAGGAGTTTTCCGTATCGCGAACACTGATCGGCGTGATCGCTATCGCATCGGCTCTGTCCAGATCTGCATCGGAGTCCGAAATCCAACCGTCTTCGCCGACCGGGCTCAGCCAGCCGTCGGACACACGCTGATAGATCGGAACGCTATCGACAGGGGCGAGGTCCAGCTTGTGGCGTGTGTCCTCGTGGAATGCCGCGAGCAATGCGCGCACGGACGGCGCGATCTCATTCGCCGGGGACGGAGCTGCTTCGAACATCCGGCCTACGCCTCCGATGGGTTAGGCAGATCCTGCACATCCACCAGCGCGGCCCAGTAGTCGTCTCGAAGCGCGTCCCACAGGTCCGTATGCTTCGGGAGCAACTCCCGAGCGGCAGCCAGATCGGGGTACGGGTCGAAACATCACCGTTCCGGGTTGCACCGCCGTGAACTGCGCGCGCGACGGCAAGCAATAAGCGGTGAACGACTCGGACGTGAACTGCACGCGCAGGATCCGCGCCGCACACCCCACCAATCGCCACACCGCAACCTTGCGACCATCCCGGGTTTGCGTGGTACGCAACCTATCCCGGCGCATCACACCCCCTCATGGTTCGTATCGACTCCCCGGCACCGAGACGACTCTGCGAGTAGAGATCGGCCAGCCCACTCCCGGATGGCATCCGCGAACCGCTCGACCACATCGGGCGCAATGCCCTCGTATGCGGCTGGCGGCCCGACAAACGGATCTCGCTGCGGCAGTTGCGAATTCGTCACTGTTCCTCCCCTTTCAGATGCGGTCGATGCATCCGACACCACCCGCCGCGAACGGATCAGCGGGCGAGGGCTACGAACCAACACCCTGTACCGAATGTCCATAAAGCGTCGCCGACCAGCTAGTTCGATCCCAGGCACAGAACCGCACACAAGTAATACGCTTCTGATACCGAGCGTTGTTGGCGCGAACAGGGGTGGCGATGATCGTCAGCAAATGGACAGGTGTGGAGGTGAAAGCCCTTCGCATAGCAGCTCTGCGTATGACGCAGGACGACTTCGCCGCGAAGGTTGGCTACGAGCCGCCGACAATCAGGAAGTGGGAAAAGACCACGGCAGACCGCCCGGTCCGCGGGAAGTCTGCCCAGGATCTGGACTCACAGCTTGCGCGTCTCAATGATCAGCAGGCGCAACGGTTTCGGGCGGCGGTAGCCGACGATAACCTGGCAATGACTGCACGACACATGCCATGGGAAGTCGAGGGCGACGAAGTGAAACGGCGGGAGTTCGGAGTCTTGCTCGGGACGGCAATTGCGCTGCCTGCCCTGGACTCCGCACCGAAGCCGAGCCGCCTCGGAATCGCCGAGGCCAATCGCCTCGCGGCGAATGTTGAGGACTTCGCCCGGCGCGAGCAGACAGTGGGCGGTGCAGCGCTGGTGCAGACAGCCGTAGACGAACTGGAATGGGCGAAAGCCGCTCTGGAAACATGCGCCTTCGACGAGCAAGCAGGCACGGCGTTCATGCGCGCAGCGGGCGAACTCGCAACAATCGCGGGTTGGTTGGCCTTCGACGCGGAGATGCACCTTCTTGCGCGTCGCTGCTATGCCGACGGGTTCGCATTGGCCAACCAGGCTGGCGACGACGGACTGACCGTCCACATATGCCTGAACGCCGCGCATCAGGCGATCACCCTGTCGCGCACCGGTCGAGGAAACCCGTACCGCGCACTCGGACTTATCGGACGTGCGCAAGACCTGAGCCGCGGTCGCCCACCGAGCCGCATCCACGCGCTGATGGCGATCCGCGAAGCACAAGCATACGGCGTGCTCGGCGACCGTGCCCGATTCGGCAGAGCTGTTGCCACTGCTTGGCGTGAACTCGATTTCGCGCTCGAGCACGAGTCGCCGGACGAGTGCCCACGATGGCTTCGGTTCGTCACGACTACCGAGATCCGATCCCACGAAGCCCGCGGTGTCGGCGACCTCGGAGATCTGGAAAAGGCGGCAACCCTGTCTGCGGGACTCGCGCTCGAGCAGGCAGGTGCCCGCAACGCGGCGAATTACCGAGCAGGCTGGGCCGCCGCCCTGGCGAATGTCGGAGATATCGAAGCCGCTACCGCCCAAGGGGTTTCGGTCCTCACCGACCTCGAGCGAGAGATCTCTTCGACCCGCACACTCAAACTCCTTGCGCCAGTTTGTGATGCGGTCGAGGGGTATTCCGACGAATTCCGACAACGATTCGACGTTCTGGCGAGAAAGGTCATCACCGCATGAATCCGGGCCAAAAGGCGACAGGGCTCGAAAACCTGGTGTTCCACCACCTGACGGCCGCACAGGCCCGCGATCGGCGCACAGAGGTCGAAGACATCTTCCGCGGTTCCTACATTCGGGCGATCGGCACCGGCGAGAAGTTCGAATCGCCGGACGCGTTTATGCACCGCTTCGACGCATACACCAGCCCCAGCCGCGCCGCCGGATTCGAGTTGGTGATCGCAGAACTCGACGGGCACACGTGCGGCCAGGCATGGGGCTGGCCACTGCCCGAGAACACCGCGTGGTGGGGCGGGCTCGAGTTGGACGAGGAAAACGCAGCCGAGTTCACCGCCGAGAATGGTTCCCGCACATTTGCCCTCAGCGAAATCATGGTCCGATCCGAGCTCACCGGCCGCGGCATAGCCCATGCGCTCCACAACGAACTCCTCGACGCCCGACCCGAACCCCGCGCAACGCTTCTCGTCCGCCCCGACAACTCCCGCGCGTACACCACCTATCGCAAGTGGGGCTGGTATCGGGTCGGCACCCTAAAACCGAGCTGGCCCGACGCCCCCACATTCGACGTGCTGATTCGCGACCTGCCCACCTGATCGGAAGCAACTGACCCGAACACAGGTGCACGCGATCACGATGATGCCCGGCGGATCACCCGAGCGCCACGACAACCGTTGCAGCGCACATGATCTCGCGGCGAAAAATGCTCGACCTGCTCGCCAACGTTCGACAGTGCCGCATCCAGATACCTCCTGCCGTATCGAGCCCTGGGTCCGAGATCTGTCGAACGTAGTCGAAGGGTGGTCGCCCAGGCCGATTCGACAGCCACATGACTACGCTCGCCGAGCAGTCGGAGTGGGTAGCGCGGCAATGTAGTTGGACGGGGCAGTTGGAGGCGGGATCCTCATCGAGCCCACGGGGGGCGTGGGGCATTGTCGTGTTCTAGCCTTCCGGATAGAACACGAACAGGGTGCAGCCGGTCGTGGTTGCCGGAACATGCCAGGAACCGGCCGGGGCGTGCAGAAAGGTTCCGGGCGGGTAGTCGCGGGCGCCGTCGTTGAACGTGCCGGCGACCACGTAAACCTCCTCCGGGCCGGGGTCGTGGACGTCGCGGCGCGGCCACGATGTGCCCGGATCCATCTCCAGCATGTTGGCGTGCGCACCGGAGGGCCCGGTCCAAAGCGGGCGGACGCGGATCCCCGGGAAGAGGTCACGGACCGGGGATTCATCGACGGAAACAGAGGTGTAGCCCTCCTGGGCAAGGATCTCGGGGTGCATGCCTGCAACGGTGCCGTTCGCGAGCGGCGCCGGAAAGTGTCCGATACGACATCAAGGGGTACATTTCTGCCATGCATCGCGTGGTGGCCCTGGTGCGGCCGGTGCAGTCAACGTTCGAACTCGGCTGCGCCGTTGAGGTATTCGGCACCGAGCGGGCCGAGCTGCCGCAGCACTACGAATTCGAGGTGTGCACGGAAGAACCCGGCCCGGTGCCGACGACAGCCGGATACGCGATCTCGGTCGCACACGACCTTTCGGCACTCGCATCCGCGGATACCGTGCTCATACCCGGCTGGGCGCCGGTGCAGGCGCCGCTGTCGCCGCCCGTGCGTCACGCACTGCTGCGGGCACACGCCCGTGGGGCGCGGCTGGTCACGATCTGCTCCGGAGTTTTCGCGCTGGCCCGCACCGGGCTGCTGGACGGCCGCTCGGCTACCACACACTGGGCACGCGCGACGCAGCTGCAGCAGGAGTTCCCCCGGATCCGTGTGCAGCCGGACATGCTCTACGTCGACCACGGCGATGTCGCTACCAGCGCCGGAGCGGGCGCGGGCATCGACCTGTGCCTGCACCTGGTCCGAAAGGACCACGGGGCCGCGCACGCCGCCCTCCTCGCGCGACACATGGTGATGCCGCTGCACCGCGACGGCGGCCAGCGACAATACGCCCCACCCGCAGCGCCCACGAACGCATTGGACGGGCTCCTCGACTGGGCCGAAACACGCTTGGGTTCACCGCTGTCCGTGCGCGATCTGGCCGCACACGCCAACGTCTCGCCCCGCACACTGGCCCGACGCTTCACCGATCACCTCGGCACGAGCCCGGGCGCATGGTTGTTGTCGCGCCGGGTCGCCGAGGCACGCACCCTGCTGGAACAGACGGACCTACCGGTCGAAGCCATCGCGGCCCGCGTCGGCCTCACCTCTGCGGTCAACCTCCGTCGCCGCTTTCGCGCTCAGGTCGGCACAACACCGGGCGCATACCGCCAGGCGTTCCGGACTTCCTGACGTGTCTTGTGTCAGTGATTCGTCCTCGTCGGGGTGCCTCTGACCTGCGGTGAGGAATTTTGACTGGCAATACGACGCTGATCAAAACTACCGAGATGCCTTGGGACGAGCCGATTTTGCCATTAGATCTTGCTCGAATCCGCGTCTGTTGAGGATCGATGGCGGAACCCGGCGCACCGGCCGCGCATCCTCGAACCGCACTGCTGTGCACGAGGACAGCGTCAGCCGCTGCTGGGCGCCGACCACATCGACGAAGTCCACCTCAACCAGACCGGCAGAGGCCTGCCCCCATTCGACAGCTGCATCGGCCACCATCCGCGCGATACGATCACGACAACGGGCAAACCGTACTGACAGAACTGGCGGAACGAGCAAGATTCACTGTCACAGAAGAGAAATGAGGGGTCGGTGCGGAAAGCCTTGCGGATCGCTGTTGCGCAACCTCGGTGCGTATCGCATGCGGTAGCCGCCAACGTGCAGGCGCATGTCGAGCTGATCCGGGCCGCGCGGGCACGGGTGGTGGTATTCCCGGAGATGTCGCTGACCGGCTATGAGCTGGATGCCGACATTGTTGCGCCGCAAGATATTCGGCTGGCTCCCATCGTTGCCGCGTGCGCGGACACCGGAACGATCGCGTTGGTCGGGGCACCGACGCCGGGACCGTCGATCGGTATTATCGCCGTCGATCACCGCGGAGCGTCGGTCGTCTACCGGAAGGTGTACCTGCACGGCAGCGAGTCCGACCGTTTCCGTTCCGGCGAGCCGACGGCACTGGAAGTCGACGGTTGGCGTTTGGGCCTGGCCATCTGCCGAGACACCGGGATCGCCGAGCACGCGCGGCGGACTGCCGCGCTCGATATCCACGGCTATGTGGCCGGTGTGGTGCACAGCGCGGAGGAGGCGGCACTCCACGGCGAGCGCGCCCGCAACGTGGCCACCGAGCACGGCGTGTGGGCAGCCACCGCAGCGTTCGCCGGCTCGACTGGCGGTGGGTTCACACGGACCTCCGGACGTTCGGGCATCTGGTCGACAACAGGTGAATTGCTTGCCCAGGCAGGACCAGACCCCGGCGAGTTCGCCTGCCACACCTTCGAACCAGGCAGTTGAGCAAACTGTACTGACAGAGACGTGGGAACGAGCAAGATCGACCGACAATAGGAAGATCTCGTTTCCGACTGAAACCGGCTCATCTGGGGAGCAATTGCCAGTGCAGCGCCCACGGCACAAAGGCCGCCGCCGCCGCGAACAGCACAATCGTCTGCCAGCGCAGCAGTGCGTCCATCCGGCCTCGCGCCCGCCACCCCGATAGTCCCAGGACGACTGCCGCCACGGGCACCGCCAAGGTCAGCCCGCGCACCAGCAGCCAAGGCAGCGGCTGCCCGGCCGCGAATGACGTCGGCGGCATCTGACTGCCCACCGCCAATATCCCCACCACATAGACCACGCCGCCCAGCGCCGCCAGAAGCCCGGTGACCGACACCGCCCGGGCCGCCCATCGAACCTCCCGAGCACCATCGGATAGCTTGCGCCGCAGCATCATCCGCCCGATGGCCGACAGCGGGTAGACAGCGAAGCCGAGGAGCAGCGCGGCCAGCACCGCGTACTCGAGACCGGGGTGGTCGCCCGGTGCGCGGCTGCTCATGGCCTGGGCCGGGGCCGGCGCGGCCCCGCTGGGCGGCGCCTGATCTGCGGCGACCGAATGGATCCAGTCGGTGATCACGTCGGCATAGCCGGGGCCGAGTTCACCCAGTGGCTTGTCCTCGAACAGCTCTCCCCCGACCCTGTCGAAGCCGTCGGTGGTCCGATGCCCATTGTGCCCGGCATTCGGCACGAAACGCGTCGTGACCGAATGATTCCCTGCGGTCGCGAGTTCCCGCTGATAGATCGTGGCACTCTCGGCGCCCGGGACCTTCATATCGTGGTCACCCCACAGGGCCAGTACCGGCACACGCACCTGCCGCAGCGCCGACAGCGGGTCGTAGTCCGCCTCCGGGAACACCCCGGCTCCGTCGACCACGGCCGCGCCCGGTCCGCTCACCGCATCCGACAGGCCTCCCGAAATACCCTTGTGCCGTAACAGATTCGCGAGAAGCCAGGTCTGGGTGCGCATGGGGGTCAGGCCGGAGCCACCGATGGTGACCACGAATCCCACCGTCGTAGACCGCGACGCCGCCAGCATCGCCACCCAGCCGCCCTCACTGAACCCCCACAACCCGATATGCTCGGCAGCTACGTCGGGTCGGTTCCGCAACAGCCGCACCCCGGCGAGCGCATCGTCGGCGAGCACTCCGAAATTCCGGCGGCGAGTGGAGTATCCGACCGTGCGCTTGTCTACGACCAGCGTGGTGATGCCCGCCCGCGCGAAGGCTTCTGCCTCTGGCCGGTATTCCGCCCGCGGCCCCGGCCCCGATCCGCCGACGAGCACAATCCCCGGATGCTGCCCGGCACCTGCAGGACGATAGACCGTGCCGTACAGCGTCAACCCGTCGCTGTCGAACGCCACCTGTTCCTGCCCCGGATCCGCTTGCGGAGGCTGCGCTTCGGCCATTCCGCCGCCGATCCCACCGCACATCAGAACCAGCATCGCAACTATCACCACTCGCATGCCGGAAACGTATGCCCACCAACCGCTCCCAGACATCGCACCGTGGTACCGACACTCCTCCCCCTGCAGTATCAGCCGACGGCCGCGGCAACAGCGCTAGCTGGTCGAGCGGGTCGTACTCCATGGGATATGAGGTCGGCTCTGTCACCAGAGGAACGCGTGTCCAGCAGCATCATCGCACGGTCTGCACCGCAGTCGATCTCACTGCTCAGATCGCCCGCCCAGCGGCAACCTATTGCATCCGGCGATTTCGAAGCCGCCGCTTCTACCCGAACTCGGTGCGGTACACCTATTTTCGCCCGATCCGCGGTCCCGCGCCGGAATCCCCGCCGGGCCGAGCGGACTACCTCGTCTCCTCATCCGGGTGCCACGGTGTGAGCCGAGGTACCCATGGGCGTACGGCCGCTCGGTACCGCTCGTATTCGGCACCAAAGGCGCGCTGGAGGGTGGGCTCCTCATAGAACCGAACGAACAGCGCTTGGCCCGCCGCGATAATGAGCCCGTACCAGGCCAGTGACCACTGGCCCAGGAGCAACGCCTGGCCGAAGACGATCGCCACGACCGCGAGGTACATCGGGTTGCGGACGAAGCGGTTCGGTCCGCCGACGACCAGATGTCGGGTCGGTGCGATCGGTGCCGGCGTGCCCAATCCTTCGACGGCGAACCGGTAGATGGCGTCCAGCAGGACCGGGAGCCCCAGGACGATCAAAGCCACACCGACCAGACGGAGCGCAGCGGGTGCGTGCGTACTGTGCCAGCCCGTGATCAACCAGGGCAGCAGACCCGCGACCGTGCCGGGCACGACGATCGCGAACAGAGTGCTGCCCAGAATCGAGCGAAGGCGGCCCATGCGGGTGAGGATACTGCCCACGATCGGAACTTTCTGGCGTCGAGACACTGCCGAAATCGGCTCTCTCAACCGCCCCGGCTCGGGCGCGGATCGTGTTCGTTACTTCGCCCTGGCGACAGCCTGAACGGCCCGCAGGCGTCCGTCGGCCAGTGCATCGGTGAGGTGCTCGGCTCTTGCGCGGAAGTTGGGCACAAATGCGTGCAGTCCGAGCGGACTGGGCGGCATCGCCAGCACGGTGCGCATCGTTGTCACTGTTGTCGCGGTGAGGTCCGCCCAGTGCTCGACGGCGAAGCCGGCCGACTCGATTACCGCACGCAAGTCCTCAGGAGTGGCCAGGTGACTGTGCTCGGGCCCTTCCGCCCAGGGCAGCGGATAGTCCAGCGCAGCGCCGTCACCGGCGACGATGTCCCACACGGCGAGTCGGCCGCCCTCGGCGGTAACCCTGCGTGCCTCGCGGTAGAGCCGATCCTTGTCGGCCACGTTCATCTGGACGTGCTGGCTGATTACCACCTCGAAAGCGGAAGCAGCGAAAGGAAGTTCGGTTACGTCGGCCTGGCGGATGGTGATCCGATCATCCATGCCCACGAGGCGATTGAGCCAGCGCGCGGTGTCGCAGTATTCGGCGACCATATCGACGCCGGTGACTCGGCAGCCGAAGCGGGCTGCGAGATACCGGGCCGTGCCACCGATGCCGGTGCCCGCATCGAGCACCTCGGTCGCGGGAGTCAGGTCGAGCAATTCCGCGAGCTGATGGGTCGCGATGCGTCCGCTGGCGTGGTAATCCTCGAGCAGCGCGAGATCGGCAGCCTCTAGCCGATCGAGGTCCTTTCCCGCCGCGACGAGGGCCCGCTCGATATTGATCCGGGACATGCCGGTCGCGTATTGGGCCGGGATTTGCGTGTTTGTCATATCCGTTCTTTCTTGTTGTACCCGCGCCTGCGCCGGGCAATTCACGGATGGCCCGTTTCCCTCCCGACGGGGCGGAGACGGGTGAGCACGTCGCGGCAGCCACGGGTGGTCAGCCCGAGCTGCATGGCCTGCTCGATATCGATCACGCCTGTGAGCACTCCGAGCACGGCGGGCGGGGGTCCGTCGAGGACGAGGTCGGGATCGGCGACCTCACCGATGCGCGAATCGACCCGACCCGCGCCGACCTCGACGACGGCATGCGTACCGCCCGAGCAGAGCTGAATGATCGCCGACGGCGCCTCCGGATCGACGTCGGCCACGAACCACGCCGGTGCGTAGGCGAGCCATTGGGCCAGGAAGGCGTCCTCAGGCCGCATATCCGTCATATAGCGAAGACCCCACAGCCCCAAGGCCTTCAGCGCGGGCTCCAGTGCCAGTCCGGTCTCGGTGAGCCGATAGAGGGTGGTCGCTACAGGCGGCGGCGCATCCTCTCGGCTGATCAGTTCGACCTGTTCGAGCTCCCGCAGCCGGGTCGACAACAGGTTGGCAGCAACACCCGGCAGCCCGTTCTTCAAATCGGTGAAGCGGCACGCCCCCTGCAGCAGAAGCTCACGAATGATCAGCAGCGTCCACCGGTCTCCCACAACGTCGAGCGCCTTGGCGATCGAACAGTACTGGTCGTAGCTGCGCATACCACCATCGTATCGCAAAGAAGGTAGACAAAAACTACTTATAAGTTGAAATTTTCTACTATTGGCTTCACGGGTGAATACCAGCGCGGTTTGCTGACGAATTTCGGCTGCTCGACGAGTGCCTGCTCTGTGTTCGATGGGATGCCCGGCCGGATCCGCTATGACAACCTCGAGGCTGCTGTCGCCAGTGTCTCGGGCTTTCACCGCCAGCGGACCGAAACCGAGCGGTGGACCGCCGCGTTCGGGGTCGACCCATGGCATCGACGCGTTCTACTGCCGCCCCGAAGCGCAAGGCGCGCACGAGAAATGCGACACGGAAGGCGGTATCGGCCGCTCCGTTCCCGATTCTCACTTGTGTTAGGCACTAACAGTTGTTAGCGTCTAACATATGGGCAGCGAGCCAGGGCTCCGCGAGACCCACAAGGCGCGCACGCAGCGAACGATTCAGGAACAGGCGATGCGCCTGTTCACCGAACGCGGCTACGACGCCACTACCGTTGCCGACGTCGCCGCCGCGGCCGGGGTGTCGTCGATGACCGTGTTCCGCTATTTCCCCACCAAAGAAGACCTCGTCCTCGCCGACGAATACGACCCGATCATTGTCGAGCGGATCCGGGCCCGGCCGTCAGGACAGTCGCTGATGCACCGCATCGGCGCCGCGTTGGTGGAGGCAGCCGCCGAGCACACCCCGGCCGACCGGGCGATGCTGCTGACCCGGCTGCACCTGTGCCTATCGGCGCCCGCGCTACGAGAACGAATGTGGGACGGGCAATACCGCACCCAGCGCTACATCGTGGAAGCACTCCGCGGTGACCACACGCCACCACACGAGGACTTCGAACTCTGGGTCGCCACTGGCGCTTGCCTGGCCGCGGCGACCGCAGCGATCGTGCGCTGGGCCGAAAACGATGGGCACGACGAGCTTCCCGAGCTGATGACCACTGCCCTGCACCTGATCACACCACCCGACCGACCGCACACCAGGAGCCATCCATGACCGCGATCCGGCGAGTAGTCACCGGCTATGGACCCGACGGCAGAGCCACCGTCGTCTCCGACGATCGCATCGAATCAACCAACCCCGACCACGGCGACAAATGGTCCATCTGGGCCGCGGACGCTCCCGTCCGGCTACCAGACGACGGAACCCCGCCACCGTTCCGTGGTCCTTTGCTCCCGGCCCCTGGCGGCTTCCACATCACCGTGTTCACCCTGCCGCCCCACTTCAACCCCGACGATCTCTGGGGCACCGACGATCCCGCCGCGCGGGAAGCGATGTTCAAAGCCGGCACCGACCCCGACACCCACCCGCTCGTCGAGGACCCCAACCCCTACGGCTACGGCGTCGCCAAGGGAGCCTCCACCCTGCACACCACCGCCTCCATCGACTGCCTGATGCAGATCTCCGGCGAATCCGTCTTCGTCCTGGAAGACACCGACATCCGGCTCCAACCCGGCGACTGGCTCATTGTCAACGGCGTCCCACACAGCTGCCGCAACGACCACGACGAACCCGCCGTCCTCGCCGGCATCGTCATCGGAGCCCACCACGACGGCGTCCCACTGCGAACCAACTGATCGACACACAGGCAGCGGCCCGAACACGCCAGCCTTCATCAACAAACGATGTCGACAGTTCGCCGCCATGGCCGACAACAGCAATCGAATGATCTGCCTCATGATCGGCGGGGCACTCGGCTCGCCGCCGCAAACGAATTCCCGGACCAGCTGACAACCGATATGCGGCACTACCGAGCGTTTGCTGATGATCGGCGTCAGACCGTCGCCCAGCCGGGCAGGGGCTCACGTGCCGATAACCACTGTTGCGGTATTCCGCGCGTCGTGCCTCGACTTCCGACCCCTGTGTGTGCTGCCACGATTCCACCGACGATCGCGGCCGTTGTGTCCACATCCCCACCGGCCTCGACGCATGCGATGACGGCGGCTGGATAGTCGTCGAGGAAGGTAGCCGCTGCCCACAGCGTGAACGGCACCGTGTCCTGAGCGCTGACCTGCGCGCCGTTACCGAGTTCGTATGCTGCTTCGGCTACCGATCGGCCGAGTAGCTTCCGAGCTCGCCGGACACCGTCCGCGGTCCGACCATCGACCAGATATGGCTCGACCACGTGCAGTAATTCACTTGGTACACAGCCTTTTCCGCGAGTCGACGCAGCGTGGCTCGCCGCGACGGCGACCACCATGGCACCCACGATCGCTTCCGGGTGCCGATGGGTGACCTCAGCGGAGAGCGCGGCCTGGGCGGCCGCTCGACGCAGGTCCCCAGCGAAGTACGCCCCGAGCGGGGCGACCCGCATCGCGGCTCCGTTCCCCCACGATCCGCGCCCATCGAAAGCAGCTCCGGCCGCTTCGCCCCAGGGGCGCCCGTCGCGAATCTCGTGCAGCACAACGACTGTGCCGCCGCCGTAGCCACGATACGGTTCGCACCGATCGGCGAATGCGGCCGCGAGTATGTCCCGATCGACGAAACCGCGGCCGCGGACTTCCGAATACACCGAACAGGCCATCTCGGTGTCGTCGGTCCACTGCCACGGAGCCGCTGGCAATCGTCCGGCGAGTAGATCAGCTACGGAGCGGCCGGGCACGAAGAACTGAGCACCTAACGCATCGCCAACAGACAAACCCTCGAGGCTGTCGTACGCGAATTCGGAAACCAACGGCATACGGTGGCCAATACTGCCAACCGCAACCAGCTACCGCAACACTCGGCAACAGCGTTGTGGTGCGGAGCACGGTTGCATCGGCCAGAATCGAGCAATGCTCGGGTGGGTGGGCGCCATTGGCGCGCAGGCACATACGAAGACGACTGCGCTGCGCGGGCGAAAGTTCGAGGACTCGAAGTTCTCCGGTCCAAGCCGGTTCGGGAGCGTGAGGTTTCCCGGCCCACCTGGTTCGAACACGCGACGTTCACTTCCGACCGGCAGAACTGGCCACCGACACTGCGCCCCACCGGGGCACTGTCGCCCGAGTGAAACGAGGCGATGCAGGCTGCGCGAATAGCCATTGCCTTCAACGACTTCTATATCAAGTTGTACAGACCGTGCCACTGCCCACCGGTCCGGCCGCGCCGATTGCGGGGCACTCGGGATTATGGTGCTGACATGCCACCGGAGAATTTGGTTGTCGCCGCGGTCGATGTCGGCAAACTGGCGAATGTCGGCTGGTGGCGAATCGTCGGAATCGACGCCAGCGGCGGCCGCGACTTGGATGATCTCGTCACATGTCTCGCGACCGACCTCCGGGCAGGCCGGTCGGTCGCACTCGGATTCGAAGCGCCCCTGTTCATCCCGAACCCTCCCACAGCAAGTGGACTCGGACGACAGCGAGTCGGTGAGGCAGGGCGTCCCTGGTGCGCCGGCGCGGGAACCATCGCACTCGCATTCGGCGTTCAACAGGCCACCTACGTCTTGCACCGGCTCGCCCAGGTGCTCGATCGCCCGATACGCGGCGGAGTGGACGCGGAAGATCTCTTCGACGGCTCACTCGACTTGCTGATCTGGGAGGCGTTCGTATCGGCGGGCGCCAAGGATCGCACTGCCGCCGACCCGCACATCTCCGACGCGCGAGCAGCGGCCGAGGAATTCGAACGCCGCTCCGCCACCGGCGATATCCGATCCGACATCACCGACACCCACGTTCTCAATCTCGCCGCCGCCGCGCTCATCACCTCCGGACTCACCACCGATCCCGCCCTGCTGACCACCCCGTGCCCAGTGGTCAAGGCACCCCCACTCTGACCACGCGACTCGCGACCGGTCAGCGGCAGCAGCGAATGCTGCCGGGCCTGGTGTGGGCGGCAGCGTGGCTCCGGCGGATCGACGCACGGTCAGCGTGTTCCACGGCATCTGTTGGTACCAGGCTGGTTTGCGTTCAGTTCGGCTCCGACTAGGTTCGAGTCCATGGCGGAGAATCCTCGACTTCCCGGACTGACCTTGGCCGATGCCGACTGGCTAGTGGCATCCGCGCTCGCGGTCGGCGCCGAACGCGGCTTCCCGCCACTGGCCGTTGCCGTGATCGATGTGAGCGGCGCGGTGATCGTCCTACGGCGCGCCGACGGCGGCATGCCGATGACCAGTCGGATCGCTGTTGCCAAGGCGCGCACTGCATTACTGTCGTTGCAGCCATCAGGTCTGATCAAGCTGCCGGGCCCGATCGTCGACAGCATCCAACACCTCCACGACGGCGACTTCATTCCATTCGCCGGTGGCGTCCTGATCACCGATAACGGGGTGGTTCTCGGAGCAGCCGGTGCTTCTGGGGCGCACGCAATCGAAGACGAGGAGGCCGTGCAGACCGCTACGGAGCGGTGGCACGAATACCGCTCTCGCACAAAGTAAACGACACCTCGTTCAGCACCGTTCAGTCGGCCTGACCGAATGAGGCAGGCCCGGTCAAGTGCTGTCGCGATCGCCTGACACCGTGGAGGTCTGCATCTCGGTACGGAGAAGTTCGATCAGGGCCGGGAAGCGTTGCTCCAACTCGCCCCGCCGCAACTGGGCCATATTGCTGTTGCCTCGATTCACCTGGCGAATCAGACCGGCCTGACGCAGTACTCGAAAGTGATGTGTGAGTGTGGCTTTCGACACCGGCAGATCGAATGAGCTACAATGCCGCTCGGTTCCATCGGGCGCGGCCAACAAGGTGAGTACCACCCTGCGACGGTGCCGGTCCGCCAATGCGGAGAACACCGCGCCTAGATCCATATCCGCCAAGGCCGGTTCGTCACTGTCCGACACGGTGAAATCTCCTCACACAAGGTATGGCTTGCATCGTACCTCATGCCCCGCTACCGTCCAAGGTATGACAGATTTCGTACCTTCCGTCGACACACCCTATGCCTTGGTCGGTTTCGCCCGCCCCAAACCAGAGCGCGCCGCCGAACTCCGAGAACTGCTGCTGTCGTTCGTCACACCGACTCGGGCCGAGGACGGCGCACTCGAGTACCACTTTCACGAGGACAAGAACGACCCGAACACGTTCGTCTTCTACGAGGTATGGCGATCGAAAGCCGACCTCGACAAACATCTGGCATTGCCCCACCTGCAGGCATTCTGGAACAACCGAATGGACTACCTCGAACAGGACCTCGACATCCGGTGGCTGACCATGCACAGCCCCTACCCCCGGCCGATCGCGCCGTAGCAACGGCGTCGGAGTTCGGTATCACGCTGCGAGGCAAGACCGACACGAACTCGAACGTCCCGCCGGTTAGCCGAGTCGATTCCACACGAACCGATCCCCACGCTCCAGACGGTTGAGCGCGCGCAATCCCGCGGGTGTCACAGTTACGTGTCCGCCGGGGCCACCGGTATCGGGCAGAACCGATACCGGCCAAGGGATCTCGATGAGATAATCGCCACGCCCCGGCGTCGACGAGAACGCTTCACGCGGCCGATCTGGTTCGATACGCTAACTGACGGAACGACTTCCGCTACGCGTCGCTGCGATGTCGCGGGGTCCGTCCGGGCCATATTGCCGGAGCGGGTAGTACGGCCGCGAATTTCGTTACGCGGGAAGGACATCGACTGATGACAGTGCGGCGAGCGGCGGCGGGGGTCGCGGTGACGGCCGGGGTCGGTGCGTTGATGTGCGGAATATTGGCGACGCCAGCGCAGGCGGATCCGCTACCGCAATGGGCGCCGCTCGGCACCACGCTCTACACCTTCGGCGATGCGAATTTCTGTACCGGCGCGATCAGCGTGGCGGTGGAGGCCGCACCGCATCAGCCCGGCCACGTGCTGGCGCACGTGACACCACTGGGTTATCAGCGCGGGCCGTGCGGCAATCACGTGATGCTGGGCTGGGTCGGCTCTGCGGGCGCACGGTCGCAAGAGGTGTATGTGCACACCGATGCGGCGCCGGGCGCCACGGTGACCGTGGACCTGTGGATGGGGATGGGACCCGCCAAGATCATGGCCGACACGTGGCCGATCCAGGGCCCGTTCGCGGAGTGGTATCTGCTGGTGCCCTAGCCGCGTGCCGGGTGCGGGCCGCCAACTGGGGAACGGGAGCGGGTGCAGTTCGGGTCGGCTGCGGGTACTGGGAGGTTGCCCCAGGGCAGGGCGGTTGCATCCGGGTGTCCACACCGCGGTCCGCTCGGGTCGTATGATCAAGTTGATAACCAGCTCTACCCATCGACAGCAGCATGTTCGCCACGCCGACAAGAGGGCTCCCCTTTCCTCGCTCGAGCGCAACCCTGGATTCCGACTTCTCGGCCATGGCCTTCAGGACACTCCGAGGACGGCATTATGCGCACCGAAGGCGATACCTGGGACATTGTGAGCAGCGTCGGCATGACCGCGCTCGGCGTCGCGGCCGCGCGCGCGATCGAGACGAAACGGCCCGATGCCCTGGTCCATGACGAATACGCCGCCCCGTTCGTGGTGGCATCCAGCGATTCGGACATGAACCGACTGATCACCGATTCGACGTTGTGGTCGCAGATCCCGTTCACCTCTGGGTTCATCGGATATCGAAGCAAGTTCTTTGATGATTTCTTCCTGTCCGCGGCGGCGGCCGGAGTGACCCAGGCAGTGATCCTGGCTGCCGGGCTCGATGCCAGGGCCTATCGGCTGGATTGGCCGAGGGACGAGGTCGTGTTCGAGATCGACCAGCCCAAAGTGCTGGAGTTCAAACGTCAGGTGCTCGCCGAATCCGGCGCCGAGCCGAGGTCGGACCGGCGCGAGGTGGCCGTTGATCTGCGCGACGACTGGCCCGCGGCGCTCGTCGCGGCAGGCTTCGCCCCGACCTCGCCCACCGCATGGTCGGCAGAAGGGTTGCTGCCATATCTGCCAGGCGCCGCACAGGATGCCTTGTTCGCGAGAATCGGTCGGCTTTCGGCACCCGGTAGCAGACTGGCGGTGGAGACCATCGACACCAGCGTCGATATTTGCCGTATCGCCGATCAGGAGTCGGAACTCCTGAAGGACACCCCGTTCGGCAAGGTCGACCTCGCGTCGCTGTTCTACACCGACGACCGCACCGATCCGGCCGAATTGCTCACCACCCACGGCTGGACCACCTCGAGCCTGGGCCTGCGGGAACTGGCCACCCGCTACGACCGTCCCCTGGCACCGGTCCCCGAGCCGCTGGCGGAAATGTTCGACAGCACGCAATACCTGACAGCCATCAAGCCGTCCTGAGCTGCTCGGCCAGTGCGACGATGATGCCTTCGGGGCCGCGGAGGTAACAGAGTCGATAGCTGTCCTCGTACTGCTCCAGCTCGCCGATGAGTTCGGCGCCGTGGGTGTGCAGGCGGGCGATGACGTCCTCGATGTCCTGGACGGCAAACATGATGCGGCGTATGCCCAGCGTGTTCGCCGGTGCGATTTTCGGCTCAGCGATGATCGCTGCCGGCGTGCGGAACGTCATCAGCTCGAGTCGGCCGTGGCCATCTGGTGTGCGCATCATCGCGACGTCGACTCGGATGCCGTCGAGCCCGACGACACGGTCCGCCCAACGGCCCTCGACCGGTGCGTTGCCCTCCAGCTCCATGCCGAGTTCGACAAAGAACGCAGTAGCAGCCTCGAGGTCATCGACCACGATGCCCACGTTCTCCATGCGTTGGATCGTCATTGGCGCTCTCCCGGTGTCGTGGGCTACGCCTGTCGTAGCCCTGCACCTGGTAGACGGAGCCGGTGCGGGCTTCTCGACATGGAATCGCCAATCGATTTCGCATTCATCTCGATGATTCGTTCCGGTCTGGACTCTGAGCTTGTGACCCCGCCCGGCGCCGGGTGCGAGGTCAGCTCGCGGGAACGCTGTGCAATATGTTGGCCAGCTGGACTCGTGACTGCGCCCTTGCGGTCGCGCACCCGGAGGACAGCGGATCGCTATTCGAAGAAGCACTCGCGCTGCCCGGCACGGAGCGCTGGATATTCGATCGAGCGCGAATCGAGCTGCTCTACGGTGAACAGCTGCGCCGCGACCGCGCGAACGCGGCCGCCAGGGTCCACCTCGGCACCGCCACGGAGATTTTCACCGAGCTGCGGGCGGCACCCTGGCTGCGGCGGGCACACGCCGAGCTCCGCGCCGCAGGCGAGGCTGCGCCGGCGGCGCGGTCGGCTGCGCTCACCGCGCGTGAACAGGCGGTCGTCGAACTGGCGGCGGCGGGCATGACGAACAAGCAGATCGGTGAACAGCTGTACCTGTCGGCCCGGACCGTCTCCACACATCTGCATCGTGCGTTCCACAAACTCGGGGTCACGCGCCGCAGCGCGCTGCGCGACGCGCTACAGCGTGCGGCGGGCAGCGACGACCAGGTATCGGGCTGAGTGCGTCGAATCGGCGACGTACGTCATTTGACGGATTCCGCACGGCCGCAACAGCCTTAGTCTCGGGCATGTCCGACATCCTTCGAGCTGAGGAAACCGACATGCCATCAACCGATAAGACGGTCGTACTTGTCCACGGCGGATTCGTGGACGGATCCGGCTGGCGCGGTGTGTACGACGAGCTGACCCGTGACGGTTACCGGGTCCGTATCGTGCAGAACGCCACCAAGTCCCTGGGCGACGACGCCGCCACCGTCAAGACCGTCCTCGATGACCTCGACGGTCCCGCGGTGCTGGTCGGGCACTCCTACGGCGGGGCCGTCATCACCGAGGCCGGTCTGCACGAGGCGGTCACCGCGCTCGTCTACATCACCGCCTTCGCGCCCGACAAGGGCGAATCGGTCAACAGCCTGATCGCGACCTTCCCGCAGGACGGTCCGCAGCCGCCGATCCTGCCGCCGCGTGCGGGCTACCTGTTCCTCGATCGGGCGAAGTTCCACGACTCCTTCGCCGGAGATCTGTCCGATGCCGACGCCGCCTTCCTCGCCGACTCCCAGGTCCCCTGGGGGGTCGACGCGCTCGGCACCACCATCACGGAGGCCGCCTGGCGGGTCAAGCCCAGCTGGTACCTGCACGTCACCGAGGACCGGATGATCCCACCTGCCGCACAGCGGTCGATGGCCGAACGCATGGGGGCGACCGTCCGCGAAACACCCGGAAGCCACGCCGTCTACGTCTCCCGGCCCGCAACCGTCGCCGAAATCATCCGCGCCGCAGCGCAATAACACCCATCCACACGGCCACGCCCCGCCGGGCCGAGCCGTGACGCCGCACGGGCACCGGCCCCAGAGACATCAGGGACCGGTGCCCGTTTCATCATCGACTTCCCCTACCAGACCGACGAAATCTTCATCCGTGCAATCGAATACATCAACAGTCCGGACATCGCGCCCGCCGAAGCAAGGCGATTCTGGAAACCAATGCCCAACAGCTGCTCGACCTCGGCACCGCACAGCGGAAAGCGTGAGCGAGCATCGGGCGTGTCAGCGCGTTGAATATCATGGGCCCGAGGCCATGTAGGCCGCCAGAATGTCGTTCGGGTGCCGGTCGAGGTTGGTCCGAGCAGTCCAGGCGAGCATCACGCCAACCGCTCATACAACTGATCGAACCGGTTCCCGAGCTCGGTGTAGGTAGCCAACCACCCACTGCTGGCAGCGATCTCACACAGCGGCCCGGTCACCAGGAACAGAAACCTCAGATCGGGCAACCGACTCATGTCACCCCGCCCAATCAGATCCGAATGCTCGGTGAGATCCCCCACCAGCTCATCCTCATCCGCATACCGAGACTGCCAGCTCAGATCCTGCGGCCCCGCCCGCACGATCGCCATGACCTGATCGAGGATGTCGAGTATCTGCGCCGCCTCCGACTTCACCCCGCCAGCTTGGCACGCCCGAATCGGACCCGGCCGACGACACCGCGCCGCAACGGGGTTCTGGCGCAAACAGTGTGATCGTCATCCGGGGAGATGCTGAGCGGTTGCGTTGATGCGTTGATGCAAATCGAGCTTCGCCCTGCCAAACACTGACGCTTCAGATGCTTCAGATGCTTCAGATGCTTTCAGATGCTTCAGATGCTTCAGATGCTTCAGATGCTTCAGATGCTTCAGTTTATTAACCGCGCCCTCGGCAGGATCATTGCTTCACGGCAGCGTGAGCCGGGCAGTTACCGCGGCGAAGCCGTGTTCGAGCCCCCGTACTGTCATGTCAAGAGCTCAAAGCTGTTCGCGGAGGACGGCGACTTCGGCTGCGGGATCGGGGGGACGACGGGTCCGCAGGTACGCGGCCATGATGACCGCGATGGCGATGACGATCGGGGCGATGGCGATGCCCGCGTTGTCCGGGCGGTCGGCCATCAAGAACGCCGCGGCCAGGGTGAAGGCGGGAATGCCCCACTGAACCGCGGCGAGCACGCCCGCGGCGTGGCCGATGCGTGGGTCCGGGCGCCGCAACTGCCTGCGTGTGAAGCCGGATCCGGCGCCGATGGCCATGGTGGACAGCACGCCCGCGGCGACCCATGGGCCGCCTTTGGCGTGGTCGCCGAGCAGCGCTCCGCCGGTCGCGAACACCACGATGCACAGCACCGGGATGGTCCAAAGCGTCACGCGCACGGTGCGTTCGGTCGCGGCGGGGAAGGAACTGCCGAGCCGGATGCGGCTCAGCTCCACGCATTGCACACCGACCACGATGGTCAGCGCGAGCGCGAGCGTGATGTGCACACCGAGCAGCAGCGGACTGGGGGACATGGTTGAACTCCTTGCTATTTGACGGGATCTATGTCAGGCGGGAACGGTGACTTCCGGCGACGGGGCTGCGACGAAGTCGCGCTGCCGGATCCGGCTGAGGACGGCCGGCGAACGCGGTGACCGAGCCGATGGCCAGCACATGGTCGAACGCGCCGCGGCGTAACTGTGCGCGGCAGACCGGCTCACGCAGCTGTCAGAGCATCCGTATCGACCAGCACCCACTGTTCGGCGAGCCGCCCCTCTCTGGTGTGGTAGAAGACCATCCCCGACTGGGTGATCTCGCGCCCACTGGCCGGCACCCCGAACAATGCCCCGACGTGTCTGCCGTGCAGGGTCCACCGCGCCGCGACCCGGTCTCCGGCGCTGACCACATCCTCGATGTCGAAACGCAGGTCGGCGAACCCGGACCGAAGTGTCTCGAGACTGGCCAAGACCTGCTCGATGCCCGCACGCGCCGGTCCACCCGGCCGGGAGTGCACCACGAAATCGGGCGCGAACACCTCCTCGATCAGCTCGTCGCGGCCGTCGGTTGCGATGTCGCGGTAGAAGCGCGCGACCAGGTCTGCCGGTGTGGTGTTCATGGAAGTCTCCCGAATGATCGAATCTATTTGGTGACCAAATTATTTGGTGAGGCAACTATATGGCGGGAATAGTAGGGTGTCAACCGTGAACTCCTCATCGTCGAACCCGGCCGAACTGCTGGCGGTACTGCGGGACGTGGCCGCGCTATTCGCACGCCTCAATCAGCGGGTCGGCAGCACGGTCGACCTCATGGCGGTAGATCTGGAATGCCTGGACGTGATCGCCCGCACCGGACCCACCACACCGACCGCGGTCGCCACCGCACTGGGCGTGCATCCGGCAACGGCGACCGGGATCATCGATCGCCTCGTTCGCGGCGGCTGGGCCACTCGCGAACCCGATCCGCGCGACCGCCGCCGGGTCATCGTCACCGCTCTGCGCGACCGCGGCGCAGAGCTCACTCGCGGCTTCCGCCCCATGGCGACGGCCATGCAGCAACTGCTGAGCGGTTACAGCGACGAGCAACTCGCCCTGATCACCCGTTTCCTGCACGACACCGCCGATGCTGCCCAGCAATCGCTGCCCCGAATCGGAGACGGCGACAAGGCATTCGATAAATCGCCGTGACGAGAGCAGCGACGTGACCGGTCACCTCGCCGCCGGAATCTGGGTCATGATGCTGTTCGTGGCCAATACTGTGCCCGCGATCGATCTCGGCAAGCCGCCTGCCGCGTCGGCGCCGGATTTGCCGTCTTTGGTTGCGACGCATCGCGATCCGGATCTGCGTCGCGGCTGGCCACCTCATTGGCTGACGAAACCGACGCCCGAAACCGGCTGGAAACTTGGGCCATCGGCTGAGCTCAGGCGACATGGTTCATGTTTCGCTGTGGCACAACTTCGAACACTTGGTTTCCCATATGACCCCTGCCCTACGTTCCACTGGCGGCTAGATATTCCGCCGCCCGCTCATCGATCTCGCTCACACCCGCGATATGCAGGCAAAGCGCCACGGCTGCGCGTATGTCGCGGGCAACATTTCCTGGTGCGCCCCGATCGGACGCCAGCGATTGCTTCGAACACGGATGTCCATGCGGTGCAGCCCTGTTCGAGTTCGCCGCCCGGGCGGCGGAACAAATCCACCGACCACCCCCCAATCCGATCGGTCGAGAATGCGCTGGTGCAGGGGCGCTCTCGGCGTTTGCCTGCATCAGCGCATGGTGATCGCTTGTCCAATATTGGGGGTATGGTTGGCCGTGTGCAGACCTGCCGTTGATGGCAGGGTGTCGCGCACCGGGAGATCGCGGCGCAGCAGGTCTCCTGTACTGAGGTAGCCGATACCGCATGGGTCCGGGTAAGACGTCGTGGCTTTGCGTTTGCGGGCGCTGAGCTGGAATTGTTCGGCGGCGACGGCCATGTCACCCGAATCGCGTAGCGCGCACGCGGTTTCGTGGGCGAGGCTCGCTTCGGAGAAGAAGAACACCCGAGCGGGCCTCATGATCGGAGTCGGAAGCGGCGGCAAGATCACGATCGGCCTCGAGCAGGGCTTTCGCCGACTCGGCCTGCTGTCTCGCTGCGCTCAATGCCTCAGCGTGCACAACCTTTAACAGCGCGCGTTCACGTGGGCAGGCGGCTTGGGATCGGGCTGCCCGGTTTGAGCATGGCGTAGAGGACGTCGCAGCGGCGTCGGCCAAGCTGTCGCCTGCCAGGTTGAACGGCGGCAAACGACACACGGCCCCAGGACGAGCGGAGCTGTCGCGGAGCCGAATTCGTTCGCAGCGGCCGGTGTGGCGGTTGCAGAGACTGCACGCCGAACGATGCAGTGGCTATGACGTCACAAGGGCCGACGAGGCCTCGGGGCCACACGCTGGAATCGATACGTTGGCACATCAATCGAGAGGATCAACTGCGCGCAGGTGTATCAGCGCGGGCTGGTTCAGTGTTGAGCACGAACACCCTCGTCGTTGCTGGGACCGCTTTCGCTCTGTCCATCAAGGGATCTCATGGACCGAGCGCCATTGCGCTCGTGGCGGCCTCCGGTGCGCTCGTGTTTGTCGGTGCATCGGTAATTCTCGCGGCGAGGGTATTGATTTCTGTGCGCGGAACAGAACGCCTGTTCTCGGAACCACGCGACGATGCGGCATCGGTCTACGCCTACCCCACCATCTGTCTCAGATGGGCGAATTTCGACGCTTTCAAGACCTCGGTCATGGACCAATCACCGGAGCAGCAACTTCGGGGAGCGCTTGTCGAACTTTGGCGTGCGTCCTACCTTCACCAAGCCCGCCGTGTTCGGCTTCGACGCGCAATGGTGTGCTTACTCATCTCGATCGGCTTCCTGCTCGTGGCAGTGGGTTCAGCGACGATCACAGCTCGACACGGCTGAGTTACTTTTCCGAGGCACCGAGAGGTCACCTCAACGCCGTGACACTAATTCCCGCCGACGCGACCTGGGCACCGTAGGCGTTTGGATGTCGATTGCCGATTGTCTGATGACTACGCGATCACCTATTTCAGACCATCCGGTGTCCTCGATGACGAAGTGGACAGATTCGTGCACGTGGCGCTGTAGATCGGTCGCAGAGTTGGTAGGGATGAGCTGGAGAAGCATTTCGACGGTTTTCATCGGGAGGAGGCGCAGTAGTCCTATGTGTTAGGGGTTTCCGGTCTGTTCGGCGGTGAGCCAGTGGGCGTCAGCGGAGTGGACGACGATGTGCGGCTCGGTCACGTGCTGGTCGTACGAACGCGTAACCAGACCGGTCGCGATACCGTGCGTACTTACGCGTTCGTAGCAGGTTCGGCTGGACGCCGGGCGCGGGATCAGCGGACGAAGAATTTCGCCCAGGGGTCGTCGGCTCGTGCGGTCCAGTAGTTGCTGAACAGGAACTGTGCTGCCGCGATGTCTTCTGGCGCTGGCTCTTCAGTTCTCGGGGGAAGCTCACGCTTCGGTGCCGGTCTCGCGAGCCCCTTGATCACTTGCTCGAATCCGCCCGGGGTATAGCCGTTGAGTACACGGCAGGCATCGCTCGTGACGTTGAAACTGTGCACGGTGCCCCGAGGAATCCAGAGAGAGTCACCATCTTGCCCCGACGACGTTTCGCCCTCGAGTTCGAAGTCGACAGTGCCGTCGAGGACATAAAACCATTCGTCGACATTGTGCACGTGCTTGGTATGCGCGCCAGAGTCTTTCGGCATCAACTGCTCGGTGACCGAAAACACGCCCCCAGTTTGATGGGCCTCCAGCAGCGGAATCCACAGCAGATCGAGCATCCAAAACGCCGGTGCGTCTCTTCGGCTGCTCAAGAGGGCGGGAAGTTGCGCCTCGAAGAACGAGGGTGTGGTGGGGGTCATCGCGGCCTGCCTTCCAGGAGGTGGAGTCAAACCAGATACCGGCGTCCGACAGCCGCAGTTTGCCCCGACCCGACGCCGTCCGAAATTGAAACACACGAGGTCGTGCCATTTCGGTAGGCGACCTTCCGTTTCCGTTATCCGAGCATTGACCAGCGTGGCACCATGGCCGGGCGTTCCGGGAATCGGGCATCGGATAGTTCGCGTCCGAAATGTCCGGAGCCGGGCCACGCTTCTCGAATCCGATGCTGCGGCGCATGTTTGTGCGCGATGATACTTCGGTACAGCACACCCAAGACACCAGGAGTTTGCTGGCTTCGGAGGGAGAGTGTGTCATGTCGGATCTTTCACTTGGCGATGACAATACCGCCGATGGTCAAACGTATTTGGCGATGGAGTCCGACCAAGGGGGCGGCGGGGTGACAGGGGAGATAGCTGCCCTCGCGGTGGTATCGAAAGTCAACGGGTACGCCGCCGTCGTCGGTACGGCGCAGGGACACAGCGCGATCGTGGGGCAGGCCACAAGAACTGGTGCGCCCCTGCCATTCGGGGATCCATTCGAGGCCGGGGTTGCCGGCTTCGGCGAAACAGTGGGTGTCGGTGCCGTCGGTATGACGTACGGCGTCTACGCGGCGGGCCACGATCGTACGGGGGTTGGCGTACGAGGCGAAGGCGACACGGGAGTACACGCTCAGGGGCGCCGACTCGGTATTGTCGGCACCGGCGGCACCCCGGATACACGCGATCCTGTTGGTGTGGACGGAGCCGTCGGCGTGGTCGGGATGGGAATTGACGCCGGTGTCCGTGGTAGTGCCGAAACGCAGACCGGGTATGGCGGTATGTTCACCTCTACTAATCAAGCCCCGATCAACCTCGACCCAAAACAGTTGAGCGGTGACTTTGCCCAAGAAACCGATGCCGTAGTCAAGGCGATACCGCCGAGTCAAACGCCGGTCGATGCCCTGCCCTCGAACGCAAGGGCAGGCGATCTAATGCCGCTTCGTGTGGAATCCGGAATGTGCACCCTTTGGTTCTGTGTACGGGGTGACGGAATCAGCGATAAGGCCTTGTGGGCGCAAGTCCTGTTGGGGAGTGCTTTTGCGCCGATTCACGGTTGACCACGATGGCGCCCGCCTTGTCCCGCATGCCCTGGGGATACGCGAAACTTGCACCCGAAGTGCCCTTCTGAAACCGGACCGATCGCTGCCTGGATGACAGCAATAATCCCAGCTCGAAGGGCACTTTTCTCATCCATTGGATCGAGGCTGAGACAGACGAGTGCCTCAGCTTGTGACGGGCATCGCCGACTTGGTCGCCGTGACGAGTCTGGTGGGAAACCAGGGCCGCCCCACCACATGCGCCAGCCGAGGTTACGTCGCCGCAGGTCGGTCAGCCCGAGTTCGTGCAAGCGTGCGCGGTGTCGATCCGTGGCCCACAGATCGGCGATGGCCAGTCGACCGCCGGGGCGGAGCACGCGGACGCCTTCGTCGATGGCGGCACGCCGACCGGCGGCAGATGGGATGTTGTGCAGTACCAGGTTGCTGATGATCAGGTCGAAGGTGTTGTCGGCGAACGGCAATTGTGTGATGTCACCGGTTTCCACCTCGACCCGGTCGGCGACGCCTTCGCGCTCGGCATTGCGCCGAGTGGCGTCCGGGCTGTTGCCGGTCTGGTCGGCGTGCCACAGATCGATGCCGACCGTCCGGCCACGGGGCAGCAGTTCGGCAGCCATCAGGAGCAGCGCGCCGCGTCCACAGCCCAGGTCCAGCACCTGCTCGTCACCGCGCAGCCGGAAATCGTTGAGAATCCGCGCCCATACCTCGAACTTGCCGACTCGGGTCGTGTACAGATAGGAACCCACGAACAGCACCAGCCCGAGCGTGAGCAAGCCGGTCACCACGGCACCGATGAAGGCGCCGGTAGCGATATTGCGCACGGTCAGCGCGATGAGCGCTGCGACGATGGCAGCAATGATCACGGCCTGCCAACGCGCTGGAATCACGCTGAAGTCTCCATCGATGCCGTAGTCACCCCGGCGACGTCGCGGATCCAATGTGGTGGTCATCGCGTTTCCGCCTTCGTCGGCTCCGCCGCAGCGGCGCGTGATCCCGCGAGTCGACCACGGAGGAACTCGGTGATCTCCGCACGGGCGGCCTTGGCCTGTGGCACCACCCCGGGCAGCGTGAGAAACGCGTGCGGTGCCCCGGAATGTTCGGTTACCTGTGCGGGCGTGGCGAATTCACGCAATCGTTCGGCGTACCGGCGGCCGTGATCGGCCACCGGGTCGACCGAACTCTGACGCGGTGCCCAGGATCGAGTGCGCGACCACTGGCGACAGCCGAACCTGCAGAAGATCGACATCTCGCCCACACCCTCGAACGCTGACGGGGCCGAGGCCGACAACGCCGCTGCCCTGCGTCCGCGCACCGCTGGCGTCATCGACGAGCAGCACGTCACCGAAATCAATGAACACCATCAGCGCCGGGTACGGAACCAACTGCAGGTCGACCAGGCTCGTCGCGCCGCCGCGGAACCCGGCCATGCTGACTCCCGCCACCCGGCCCAACCGTGCCGGGACCGCGATATCCACCACAGCCCCAGCGACACGAACCGGCTCGACGGGCACGCCACCATGGTACGAGCCGCTCGGACAGCACGATCGCGGCTACTTGTCCTATGGTGCCAATACAATCCCCGCGTGACGCTCACCCTCGCCGACCTGGTCGGCTACACCGATCGCGACCTCGACGCCGATCTGGTCCATTGGTTCCCCGATGCCACGCCCGTCCACATACCGGGGCAAACTCGTTCAGTGGCACCGTTTCTCGCGCGCCTGGCTCCCGCGGACGCGGCGGCGCTGGCCGCATTCGACCGGCGGGTGCGCTCGGGCCGGCTGCCGCAGTTCCTCGACATCTTCTTCTGGTCCTACGGATTCGACTTCGCCGCAAACGACTGCGGCATACGCGATTCGGACTACACGACCGAGCTCACCGACGACGATATCTACTCGATCGGCGCCGATGGCGGCGGCAATCTGTACGTCGTGCTCACCAATGGCCAAGTGGCCGTGTGGTTCCACGAAGAGGAGGTACTCGAAGGCGGCACCCGCTTCGACAACCTCGATGTCTTCCTCTGGTCGTACGTGCGCTACCGCGCGGTGCGCGCGGGCAGACTCACGCGCTCGGCCGTGGCGGCGGACTTCTTGGCGCTCGGACAGGACGGCGCGCTCGAACCGGGCCTCGGCCTGCTGAGCCTCATGAAGTAGACACCCGCCGTAGTGTGGCGGCGTGGGGTTTACCGAATATGGGCCAGGCGATGTCGTCTATTTCCCAGACGGGCCGTTCAGCGGTGTCTGCGGGGTCGTGCGGGAAGTCGACAGCCGTCGCACCAGGTTGCGCATCGATTTCGGCGAGGGCCTTGTCCACCGCGAAGGCGGGGTGCTGCGGGAGCGGCGGCACAGCCTGACAGTCGGATTCGACGAGGTCGAGTTGGCGTAGCAAGCCCGCCGATGGCCCGGCGCTTCAGCGTCGAAGTGCCGGACAGAGCGGCGGAGTTCCATCCGGCGGTGTGGGGGCGCGGCCTGGTCGATTGCGGAAGTGGCCCGCATGTCCGGCGTGATGACGCGGACTTTTCCGCACCTGCCGGATGCGGCCGAGCCGCCCGCAGCAGGGCTCGCCTGGTCACGCGAGATGCCGGAACGGATCGTCGGGGCCAGGCTCCCCGCATCGGTCTCCGATAAGGACGCGCTGCTGATCGGAGACCGGACGGCGCACCCCGACCGAGGCCGAACTGGACGGGTCGGCCGCGAAACTCCCGCTCATCCTCGGAGAACGCACCGAACCCGTGTTCCGCGGATCACACCCAAGGCCACATCCTTGCATTCGGAACAGTTGTAACCGCACAATCATTGTGTGGTTACAACTATTGGTGAGCTGACGCCGCGCCGAAAGGTGCTGGTCCTGGTGACGTGCTGTTCGAGCCTGCTGATCGTGTCGATGGACTCGACGATCGTGAATGTGGCGGTGCCTGCGATTCGGGCGGATCTGGATGCGCCGCTGACCCGGCTGCAGTGGATCATCGATATCTACACCCTCACGCTCGCCAGCCTGCTGATGCTCGCGGGGGCGACCGCCGATCGGTTCGGGCGGCGACGGGTATTCCGGATCGGGCTGTCGGTATTCGCACTCGGATCGCTGGCGTGCAGCCTCGCGCCGACGATCGAAACCCTTATCGGGGCCAGGTTTTTGCAGGCCGTCGGCGGATCGATGCTCAATCCGGTGGCAATGTCGATCATTACCCAGGTATTCACCGGACGGGTGGAACGCGCTCGCGCGGTGGGCATTTGGGGCGCGGTGGTCGGCATCTCGATGGCGCTGGGTCCGATGGTCGGCGGTGTGCTGATCGATTCGCTCGGGTGGCAGTCGGTGTTCTGGATCAATCTGCCGATCTGCGCGCTCACGCTGGTATTGACGACTCTGTTCGTGCCGGAATCGAAGTCCGCCGCGGTGCGCGGACTCGATCCGATCGGACAGCTGCTGGCGATCGCCTTTCTGCTCACCTTGGTTTTCGGATTGATCGAGCAACTGCCGGTGGTGTTCGCGGTGTCGGCGGTGGCCTTCGCGGCCTTCCTGTGGCAGGAATCGCGGCGCGCGGATCCGTTCATCGATCTGCGGTTCTTCCGGAGTGTGCCGTTCGCCTCGGCCACGGTGACCGCGATCTTCGCCTTCGCCGCACTCGGCGCGTTCCTGTTCACCTGCTCGCTGTATCTGCAAGGCGTGCGGGGCTATTCGGCGGTGCACACCGGCTTGCTGTACCTGGCGATGGCGGTCGCGACGCTGATCTTCTCGCCGCTGTCCGGACGTCTGGTCGGGCGCTACGGGACCAAACCCTCGCTGCTCGCGGCGGGCACCGCGATGACCATTGCTGCCGTACTGCTCACCCGGCTCGACGCCACCACACCGATCTGGCAGCTGGTGACCGTCTTCGCGATTTTCGGCATCGGATTCGGCATGGTCAATGCGCCGATCACGACATCGGCGGTCAGCGGGATGCCGCTCGATCGCGCGGGCGCCGCGGCAGCGGTCGCCTCGACCAGCAGACAGGTGGGCGTGAGCATCGGAGTCGCACTGTGCGGTGCGCTGACCGGGGCCGGTCTGTGGTGGCTGATCGCGGTGTTCACCGCGGGGGTCGTCATACTCGGCATAGTCGCGAACACCCGATGGGCCGCTCGGTCCCGTGATCGCGTCGCCCCGATATTGGAAGAGAGGGTCCCCGCGCATGCCGGATGACGCACCCACCGCCGACGTGGTGTGGGCACAGCTCACCCACCTGGTGATGGATACCCGCGACTCGTGGAAGCGCGCGGTCACCGAACGAACGGGGTTGCCGTTCAGCCGGATTCGCATCCTGCGCCGCCTGCGCCCCGGACCGCTCACGCTCAATCAGATCGCGCAGGCCACCGGCATGGATGCGCCAGCGACCACGGTCGCGGTCAATAACCTCGACGAACTCGGACTGGTGGTGCGCGAGATCGACCCGACCAACCGCAGACGCAAACAGGTCTCCATCACCTCCGCCGGGCGGGCCGCCCTGGCCGAGGCCATGGCCACCCCCGATCCTGCGCCGCCCGCGGTCGCCGCCCTCTCCCCCGACGACCTGCACACGCTGCACGGCCTGCTGCGCAAGCTGGAGCACTGACCGCAGAAACCGTCCCCGAGCTGCCAGAACCTCGCCGCGAACGCGCGTCACGCCGGGGACGCACAGTCGTTTCACCTCCTCGCAGCGACACACTGTGCTTCAATCGATTGTAGAACGCGTTCTACCTCTGGGAGGTGGCCATGGCCACGCCGTCGATTCCCACCGGATTCGATCTCACCGATCCGGATCTGTGGGCGAAACGCAGACCAACCGAAGAATTCGCGGAGCTGCGCAGGACCGCACCGGTCTGGTGGTGCGCCCAGCACGATCGATCCAGCGGTTTCGATGACGGCGGGTATTGGGCGGTGACCAAACTCGAAGACATCAAAGAGATTTCGAAGCATCCGGAGATCTTCTCCTCGACCGAGAACAGCGCGATCATCCGCTATCAACCCGAGATCACCCGCGAGCAGATCGATATGCAGCGGCTGATACTGCTCAATATGGACCCGCCGTTGCACACCAAGAATCGGCGCATCGTTTCCAAGGGCTTCACGCCGCGCGCAGTCGAGGGCCTGCGTGCCGCACTCACCGAGCGCGCCACCCGAATTGTGCGCGAGGCGAGGAAGTCCGGCAGCGGCGACTTCGTGGAGCAGGTCGCCTGCGAATTGCCGCTGCAGGCCATCGCCGAACTCCTCGGAGTGCCCCAGCAGGACCGCAAGAAGCTGTTCACCTGGTCGAACCAGATGATCGGGGCCGATGATCCCGAGTACACGAGCGACGCGACGACGGCGCATCTCGAATTGACCGGCTATGCCTGGACCATGGCCGAGCAGCGGCGGGCCTGCCCGGCCGACGATATCGTGACAAAATTGGTGAACGCCGATATCGACGGCGAACATCTGGGGTCGGATGAGTTCGCGTTCTTCGTGGTTCTGCTGTCGGTGGCGGGGAACGAAACCACCCGCAACTCGATCACGCACGGCATGAAGGCCTTTGTCGATCATCCGGACCAATGGGAGCTCTACAAGAAGCTGCGTCCGCGCACCGCGCCGGATGAGATCGTCCGCTGGGCCACGCCCGTCTCGGTATTCCAGCGGACCGCGACCCGCGATGTCGAACTCGGCGGACAGCTGATCCGCAAGGGCCAGCGCGTCGGATTGTTCTACAGCTCGGCGAATTTCGACGAGGATGCCTTCGCGAATCCCTTCGACTTCGACATCCTGCGCGATCCCAACCCGCATGTCGGATTCGGCGGCGCGGGCACGCACTACTGTCTGGGCGCGAATCTGGCTCGCCTCGAGATCGATCTGATGTTCAATGCGATCGCCGACAGCATGCCCAATCTGCGCCAGGTCGCCGAGCCCGAACACCTGCGCTCCGGCTGGCTCAATGGAATCAAGCGCTGGGAAGTCGAATTCGATTGAGAACTGTCCCTCCTGAATATCAGGGTTGGTCGTTTGACCACCTGCGATGAAATCGGCCGGATGATCGTCGAGCTCACGCGGTTGGCGCGCGGGCGAGGGTCAGTCAGCGCGGCGTGACCCGGGTGGGCAGCGAGGCGAAGCCACGGTTGTTCGGAGCTCGATCGGTTCGGTCGTGGTGTGCGGGAAGGTCTGCGATGACGGATTCGGCCCGCGGCCCCCAGAACGCGGGTTCCATCCGAAAGCCGTTGCGGCTGGCAAATCGATCCGAATTCCGCAGTGCGGCACGCACATCCGCGTGCCGCAAAAGCGTCCAGAAGTCGTCGGTCTCGTTGCGGAAGACCGGCGCCTGGTCACGCAGCCGGGCGTAGTACGGGTACGGGCCCTCGTGCACATCGAAATCGTAAGGGCTGTAACGCACCTGCATGGGATGCCCCTGTACCACGCGTCGAGCGGTTATGGTCGACCGTAGTCGACCATAACGTTAGTTCGGCACGACGTCGTAGTTCAGCGGCTCGAATCCGGCGGGCACGGTGGCGCTCAGCGAGATCCGGTCCCCCGCCCACGCACCGACCAGCGCGGCATCACCGCTGGTGCGGCCACCGTCGCAACCCGTGCCGTCGGCGGTCAGCATCGGCAGCGGGTGGATGCGCTCACCGTCGCCGCCCAGCACGGCTGCCTTGTCGACATAGGTGCGTTTGTCGTGGTTGAGGATGTAGCGGCCGATGAAGCCGTACCGCGGCGCCACGAGCGGGGCCACGGAGACGGCCTTGTCGTACAGGCTCTCATCGGTCGGTACGCCCTGTGGATGGGGCTGCGGTCCGGCCCACACCACGCGGGTCGGCACGGTCAGCAGGCGCTCCACCCCCTGGACGAAATCGTCGCCGATCCAGGCCTGTTTCATGAACCCGACCTTGGGTTCCAAATACCCGATCAGCTCGTGGTCAGCGTCCAGGAAGACGGCTCTGCAGAACTGCCGCACGGCGGTGATTTCCTCTCTGGGATAACGACTTTCGGATAATTATCCACACGGGCGCGGTTTCGGCTCGCCGGGCGGTTACAGTCGAGTTACCGGCGTGTTCAAGTCTCCATCAAGATCGCCCGTCCGGATGGTGCGGACACGGGCTAGGCTCGGATGATGCGATACGCCATCTCGGTGCCGCAGCTGCTCCCCGACGGCACCTTCCAACCGGCCTACCTGCGGGAATATCTGGACCGAGCCGAAGCGCTCGGCTTCGAAAGCGCGTGGACGACCGAGCAGCTGCTCGGCTCGGCGCCCAATCTGAGTCCGATCGAACTGCTGACCTTCGCCGCTGCCCTCAACGACCGCCTGCGCTTCGGTTGCGCGGTGTTCGTGACGCCGCTGCACAACCCGGTCCACCTGGCGAAACGCATCAGCACACTGGACCAGCTCACCCGCGGACGGCTGGAGATCGGCGTCGGCATCGGCGGCCGCAACCGGATGTTCTCCGCCTTCGACGTCGACCCCGCCGACAATCTGGTCACCCGCTTCAACGAACACCTGCGGGTCATGAAGGCGCTGTGGACCCAGCCGCGGATCGATATCGACGGCCGGTTCTGGCAGCTGTCGGACGCCACCATGGAGCCCAAACCGTTCCAGAAGCCCTATCCCCCACTGTGGTTCGGCGGCGGCACGCCCGCCGCGCTGCGGCGTGCGGTCCGGCAGGGCAATGGATTCTTCGGCGCGGGCTCGACCACGACGGCGAAGTTCGCCGAGCAGGTGCGGTTCGTGCACGAAACCCTTGCCGAAACCTCCATCGCCCCAGCGGATTTCCGCATCGCCAAGCGCGTCTACATCGCGGTGGACGACGATCCCGTGCGGGCCGAACAGCGCATGGCCGCCACCCTGATCGATTTCTACGGCGAATTCGGCAAGACCCTGCTGCCGGTCGCGGTGCACGGAACGCCCAAGGACTGCGTGCAGGGCCTGCGCGAGGTGGCCGCGGCCGGTGCCGAAATGATCCTGATCAATCCACTCTTCGACGAGGCCGCGCAGATGGAGCGGATCGCCGCGGAGGTGCTGCCGCACGTCGACTGATAACACCGAGCCCGCACCGCTGCTGACGCACCTGGCCGCCGTCGACAACCTCGACCTGATGCGCAGCATCGTGCAGCTGGCAGCGCCGGACCGAGCGTTGCATCAGTGCTGATCCGCGTCGTCGGGCTCGTAGGCGAGACGGACGTCGTGGGTGACTTCGCCGCCGGACACCGTGACTCGGCTGCTGATCGGTGGGTAACCGCGGGCGATCACCGTGTACTGGCCCTCGGCCAGGTCGGTGACCAGATAGCGGCCATTGGCATCGGTGCGGGCGGTGGCGGTCAGATCTCCGGCCGCATCCAGGACCGTGATCTGGATATCCGGGACGGCTCGGTCGCCGTCCGCCCAGGCCGATCCCGCGAGTACGGCCATCGATGCCATATCGATATCGTGGCGCAGCAGACCGCTGTCGGGCACGGTAAGTGTGGTCGCGCTCGGGCGCATGTGCTCAGCGACGGCCACCAGGGTGTAGGTGCCCGAGACGACGCCGTGACAGGCGTAGGTGCCATCGCCCGCGGTAATGGCGGCCCCGACGACCTCGCCGTGCATATCGGTCAATGTGACGGTGGCGCCGGATAGCGGAGTGCCGCGACCGGCCGACCGGACCACGCCCGACAATTCACCGGAACCGGTGAGGGTCAGGTCGAGCAGCTGTGACCGCTGTCCAACGGCGACGCTGACCGCCTCCGGTCGATGTCCGGTCGCCGAGGCGATCAAGACATAGTTGCCCGCCGCGGGCGCACCGATGAGGTAGCCGCCGTCGGCATCGCCGGTCGTTCGCGAAACCTGTTTGCCGCGTTGGTCGATGAGGGTCAGCA
Organism: Nocardia sp. NPDC004278; assembly: GCF_053602975.1. NCBI lineage: Bacteria > Bacillati > Actinomycetota > Actinomycetes > Mycobacteriales > Nocardiaceae > Nocardia > Nocardia sp. NPDC004278. Next base: position 63,766 of record NZ_JBSGEQ010000013.1, on the reverse strand, counting down.
CCGCCCCCGGCACCGGTCTGCCGTCCGCACGCCCGATCCGCCCGCCGATCGTGCCGCCTTCGTACTCGCTGCTCGAAAACGACTGCGGCACAACCGCAGCCACATACACACCATTGCCGTCGTGCGCCACCGAAACATGTCTGCTGACCGCACCCACAAGCACCGGTTCGGGCTCGGAGACCAGCTCCGCGGCCCCCTCCCAGACCTGCGCCTCGTCCCAGCTCGGTTCGGCATCCAAGGTGACCGGCTCCGGTGCGGGCACCGGATTGTCCTGCAGCGGAATCTCTTTCATGAACATCAGCACCAGACAGGCCAGCAGCGCCACCCCCGAGGCGACATAGAACACGCCGTGCATGGCATCGGTGAACCCGATCAGGATGGGCACCCTCAGTTCGTCCGGCAGCGCCGCGATCCCACTGGTATTGCTCTGCATGGTGCTCAGTTGCGCAGCGTCGAATCCGGCGGGCAGCGCTCCGCCGAACGCATCGATGATCCGGTGCGGCAACAGATTGAACAGGATGGTCAGGAATACCGCGACGCCAAGGGTGCCGCCCATCTGCCGAAAGAAGGTCGCCGACGCGGTCGAAACACCCATATCCGAGCGCGGGCCCGCATTCTGCGCCGCAATGATCAGCGTCTGCATGCAGCCACCGAGGCCGAAGCCGATGACACCTCCGTAGACCAGCGGCTGCCACAGCGGGCTGTCATAGTGCACCTGTCCGTACAGGGCCGACCCGACCGCGATGACGAAGGTTCCGATCACCGGCAGCACCTTGTAACGCCCGGTCAACTTGGTGATCAGCCCGGCGAGCTGCGAGCCGAACATGATGCCGAGCACGAGCGGCAGCATCAGCAGACCCGATTTGGTCGGTGAATACCCGCGCACCACCTGGAAATACTGCGGCACCATGACAATCGCGCCGAACATCGCGACACCGACGATGAACCCGCCCGCAATGGTCACGCTGAAGGTCGAATTCTTGAACAGCCGCAACGGAATCAGCGCCGCATCCTTCATCAGGAATTCGACGAGCAGGAACAGCAGCAGCCCGGCAGCACCGATCCCGTAGCAGATCAGCGCGCGCTGCGAACCCCATCCCCAGTCTCGGCCCTGTTCGGCGACGATCAGCAACGGCACCACGCAGGTCGTCAACGCGACCGCGCCGAACCAGTCGATGCGGTGCTGCTGACGCTGATGCGGCACATTGAGCACCTTGGCGACCACACCGAGCGCGAGCACACCGATCGGCACATTGACCAGGAAGACCCAGCGCCAGCCCTCGACACCCCAGAGCTGGTCGTAGTTGGAGAAGAAGCCGCCGAGCACCGGCCCGAGCACGGTGGCGGTACCGAAGACCATCATGAAATAGCCCTGGTAGCGCACCCGCTCCCGGGCGGGCACGATATCGCCGATGATGGTGAAGGCCAGCGACATCAGCCCGCCGGCGCCGAGTCCCTGGAAGGCGCGGAATCCGGCGAGTTCGTACATCGAGGTGGCGAAGGTGCAGGCCACCGAGCCGATGACGAACAGTCCGATCGCGGTGAGGTAGAACGGCTTTCGGCCGTAGATATCGGCCAGTTTGCCGTAGAGCGGCGTCGTGATCGTTGCAGTGATCAGATACGCCGTGGTCGCCCAGGCCTGTTCATCGAATCCGTCCAGGCTGTTGGCAATCCGCACAATGGCGACGCTCACAATGTTCTGATCCAGCGCGGCGAGGAACATGCCGAGCAACAGACCGGACAGGATGGTCAGGATCTGCCGGTGCGACAGTGACGTACCCTCACCGGCATCCAGGTCCGGCGGCGTTGCCGGTGCCTGGGTGGTCGCATTCGTCATATTTTGAGCCCTAGTTCTGATCGGCTATCCGTGGTGGAAGTTCTCTCGAAACCTGAGTCGAGCCGGTCGAGCGATGGCATACTGCGCCACAAGCGATCTGCCCCCACTCGCTGATCCCTTGTAACTCGTTGCGGTGGCTAATATACATATGGCCGCGCAGCTCGAAACGGGCTGGTGATCGGTTGCCGGACGACCGACGCCCGGCCAGCACCAAATCGGCTAGTCGATGTTTGTCAATACGGATTGAGCTGATCGCGCCAGCGCGGATTCAGTTCCTCGGCAAGCTGTTCGGGGACCGAGATCTTGTTCGGGTTGCCGTCGGAGGTAAAGCGCTGGTCCGGATGCTGGTCGAGGCGATCGAGCCAGTAGGCCGCGGCGAAGTCGACCTCATTCCTACCGGATCGGATGCGCGGGATACCGGCGGGATCGACGCGGCCGAATGGGGACGGCGCCGGCTCGGCGCCGACCAGCAGCACCGCATCGAAGGCGTAGGGCTCGCCGTCCCAACTGCCCGCGGTGGCGAGTCCGCGCTCGCGCGGGAAGATGCCGAGCGGTAATGCCATGGTGCGCACCCGATAGCCGGGCACCGCGGATTCGATCGCGCGCACGTTCGCGGCCAGTTCCCGTTGGACGCCGGTGCTGTCCAGGCTGGCGAGGTTCGCGTGGTTCGCGGTGTGGGCGCCGATCTCGTAGCCGTGCGCGGCCAGCCAGGGCAGTGCGCGCCCGTCATCGGCGAACGGGTCGTTGTTGACATAGAGGGTCGCGGTGGGGGCGAAGTCCGGATGGCGCGCGCGGAACTCCTCGAGAATTCCGATCGCGGTATCGGGGGCCACCTTTCCGTCCTCGGCGAAGCGGAGCTGCGTGACGGTGGAGTCGTCGAAGGTCAGCACCACCGGGTGGGTGCCCGCTGGGATATTGATGCGACCGGCGATGTAGTCGGCGACGGTCACCGGACGATAGTTCTCGCGATACAGCCGTTCGAGTTCGGCGCGAAACTTCTCCGGCGTCTGGTCGTATTCGCCAGCCGGTGCCGGTGTCACCTGGTGGTACATGAGGATGGGCACGAGCCCGAGCTCGTTGGCACCGACCGAAGCCGGGTCCGGCATCGGTGTCGTCGCCGGAGCGGACACGATTTCGACCGCTGCGGTGACGGGGTCGGCCGCGGAACCACATGCGGTGACGGTCGCGAACATCAAGGCGGACAGGACGACCCGAGCTCCGATAGCCGCGCGTCGCACCACGGTTCGAACGGTACGCGGCGGCAGGGAATCTCGGTTGCGAATCGGAATATGCCCGCCCATCAGCGCTGTCCGAGGTAGATAGTTAGGCGATAGCAACAGATGAAAGTTGGTGTGCGCGTTGGACAAATTGGTCCGAATTACCGGACGATGGCGGCTGGCCGCAGTAGCGGTTATCGCGGCTCTGTCAATTCTCATCGCCTCCGTGATCATCGGCGCCAATCGGGCCGAACCCACGGGTCTGGCACTGTCCGGACTACCGGATGGGGTGGTGAACGCGAACGCACTGGCCGGTCTGGCTTTGCGGGTGGACGCGCACGGCCACGACCCCCACGCCATGCGACTCGAACTCGACGGCAAAGCGGTGACCGGCACCGTTGACGGTGACACCGTGGTATTCCGGCCCGGACGCCTCACCGACGGCGACCACAGGTTCACCGCCGAGATCCCGCGCGGGGGCATACTCGGCCTGTTGAGCACCGGTCCGGGGGCCACCGCGACCTTCACCGTGGATGCCGAAGCGCCGAAGCTCGAACTGACCCAGCCGGGCAACGTCGCATCCTATCGTCAGCCGATCACGTTGCGCGGCAAGGAATCCGGTGCCATTCGGGTGTCGGTCGGCACCCAGTCGGTGACGCCGGCCGCGGACGGTTCGTTCGAGATCACACTGCCACGCGCGCCGGTCGGCGGCGAGGTGATCGCTGTCGACGCAGCGGGAAATAAGGCGACGCAGGCCATTACGACCGCGGTCGACGCACCCCGGGTCAAAGCCGTGCATGTGACCGCCTACGGATGGGCCTATGCGGGCTTGCGCGAACCCGTGCTGGATATGGCGCGGGAGGGACGTATCGATACCGTTCAGCTCGATATCAAGGACGAGGACGGCATTATCGGCTACGACTCGCAGGTGCCGCTGGCACGGCAAGCCGGTGCCGCCGCCGGGATCTACGATGTGCGCGCCGCACTGCAGCAACTGCACGATATGAAGCTGCGCGTGGTCGGCCGGATCGTCGCATTCCGTGACCCGACCATGGCCGGATGGGCTTGGCGCGAAGGACATCCGGACTGGGTCATCCAGAATCCGTCCGGCCAGCCGTATGCCAGTAAGTACGGTGCGATCGCGTTCACCAACTTCGCCAATCCGGAAATCCGTAAATACAATATCGATCTCGCGAGCGAGGCGGCCGGGCTCGGATTCGATGGCATTATGTACGACTATGTCCGGCGACCGGACGGTCCGCTGTCGCAGATGCAGTTCCCCGGGTTGACCGAGACTCCGAGCGCATCGATCGCGGAGTTCCTGCACGAGAGCCGGGATCCGGTGCGCGACAGGGGCGCCAACCTCAGCGCCGCGGTATTCGGTATCGCCGCGACCCGGCCGGATGAGATCGCACAGGACATTCCGTCGATCGCTCGGTACGTGGACTATGTGGCGCCGATGCTCTATCCCTCGCACTGGAATCCGGGTGAGTACGGTGTCGGGAATCCCAACTCGCAGCCGTATGACATCGTGTTCCGGTCATTGGCCGACTTCTTCGAGCAGACCAAAGGCACCGGGGCCAAGGTCATTCCGTGGCTGCAGGATTTCAGCCTCGGGGTGAATTACGGCGATGGCGAGGTCAAGGCGCAGATCGATGCCGCGGCCGCCGCCGGAACCAATAGCTTCTTCCTGTGGAATGCGGCATCGACGTATCACTCGTGGGCGGTGGTGCCCGGTTGATTCCTATTCGGCTGGTCGATCGGTGTGACAGGTGATATCGGCGGGTGGCAGGACACCCGTGTCGTAGTAGTTATTGATCGCATTGTTCACGCAGGCACCCAGTTCGGGCCGGAATGTCATGTGGATGCGGACATCTTGCAGGGTGACCAGGCGAGATCCGGACAGGTCCTGATGTAGCCGAACACCGTGGGCGTACGGTGTCCTGGCGTCTCCGGTCGCCTGCAGGATGAGCACGGGGACCGAATTACGAACGGTGGTGGCGGGTTCGACGGGTCTCGGCCAGTACGCGCACGGCTGAATATTGTTGGCGAACGCCCCGAAGATCGGTTGGCTGGCGCGGCTGGCTTCGATATTTCTCGAGTACCAGGCCGGGTCGGTTGGCGCCGCGGCATCGCCGCAGGCGATCTGGGCCAGCACCGAGTTCTCCTCGGATCGCAATGCCTGCAGCATGATGTGCAGCCGCGGCGCTCGCGCCGCCACGGGCGGACCGCCCACCGCGTCCGCGATCTCCCGAATCGTCTCGGCCAGTGCTTGGTTGCGCCGGAAGTCGGTCACCATGTTGTGCAATAGAAATGGCAGCCAATGATCGTCGATCGGGAAATCGTCGATCACGATCGGCTGACGTGCCGCCGCGGCCAAGAGCTCCGACACGGTGGCACGCACCTCGGTCGGGGTCGGGCCGAAATGATACGTATCATCCTGTCCCGCAACCCAATTCGACCAGTCATCGAACGCCCGCTCATCGGAGGCACCCCAATCCTGGACGAGGCCTTCCCAATACCGGTCCGGATCGATCGCGCTGTCCAGCACGATCCGATCGCTGTGCTCCGGGAACATCTGGGTGAACACCGCGCCGAGATAGGTGCCATAGGAGACGCCGAAGTAGCTGATCTTCGGTTCGCCCAGGGCGGCTCGGATGATGTCCATATCGCGGGCGGTATTGCGGGTGGTGAGCTGGCGTAGTTTCACCGGATCATCGGCAACACAGCTGGCGGCCATATTCGCCGCCAGCGTGGTTTCGCGTGCGAAGCCCGCAGGATCCAGACCCGCCGAATGGATCATTTCGCCGACAGGCCACCCGCAGCGCGGAGTTCGCCCGGACTCGCCGACGCCGCGCGGATCCATGCCGATCAGATCGAAACGCGCCCGCACCTGCGGTGAAAGCACGTCACCCAGCAGATCCACACTGTCCAAACCCGATGCGCCCGGACCGCCCGGATTGGCGAGCAGGATCCCTTGGCGCTGGCCCGGATCGGTGGCCCTGACCCGGGAGATCCTCACCGTCAGCGTGCGATCGTAGGGCCGGAGATAGTCCAGCGGTACGAGCACATCGGCGCATTCGGCCCCCGCTTTGTCCAAATCCTCGATACCGCAGGGCGTCCAGTGCAGCCGCTGGTGCGCGAACCGCAGGGCCGGGTCGACCTGCGCCCCCGGCACGATGATCAGCGCGGCCCCGACCGCTACCAGCACCAACCACCGCATAAGCCTCGCCACCGAACCCATTCGCCTCGCACCCTCGATCTCGCAACTTGGTACCACATCCGAACTCACACCTAGCCCCACAGCTGGACATATGTCGTGCCGCGGCTTGCCTCGTCTCGCCGTCACGTCGATACTCCAAGGGGTTTGTGCAGCAACCGGTTCCAGAACAGAGGAGTGGATATAGATGCTTCGAAACCCGCTGAGTCGACATCCGGCGGTCGAGGATGATGCGCTTGTCTTCGGCCAGCCATACGAGACTTCCGATGGCGCAACCGTCATCACCGTCGCCCAGACCGGCAGTTTACTGCGCGGCACGTACCCGGTCGGCGTATTCGTCGTTCATGACGGGCAGGTCGTGTGGACGCCCGCGGTCGATGTGACGCGAATCGCGCTGATCGGCCTGCTGACCGCGGTCATCGCCACACTCGCGGTGCTGCGCAGGCCGCCATGGCCGGACCTGAAGGGCTACCCCCCACAGCGGCGGTGACCACGACATCACCGAACGCGCCCGGGATAGTGGCGCGCGGACCGGACTCGGGACACACTTGATCCCGTGAATCGCATGCCACTCGGACATATCGACCGGGGCGGTCCGCCGTGACCGCACTCGCTCGCGGGGAGAATCGACCCGCGCCCGGCGATCGGATGACCGTGACCGTCACCTGCGCCGCACCGGTCGATGTGTCGGCGCTGCTGCTCGGGGCCGACGGGCGGGTCCGCTCCGATGCCGACTTCGTCTTCTTCAATCAGCCGGTCGGCCCCGGTGTCACCTACCGACACGGCCGCGGCGCGGGCGACATGGTGGATGTGGTGACCTCCGCGCTGCCCGCAAATGTCGACAAGGTCGTGGTCACGGCCAGCCTCGACGGTAGTGGCCCGCCGACCTTCGCGGGCGCGAGTTCGCTGACGGCAACGATCGGATCCGATACCGGGACACTGACCTTTCCGATGACCGGGCTCAGCACCGAGACCGCCGTGGTGTGCGTGGAGATCTACCGGCGCAGCGGTGCCTGGAAGGTGCGCGCGGTCGGGCAGGGCTATGACAATGGGCTGGCCGGGATCGCGACGGCGTTCGGTGTGAATATCGACGATGAACCCGAGACGCCGCCCGCGCCCACAATGCCGCCACCTGCTCCGGCTCAGCCCGTGGCCGGCTATTCCGCGCCCGCCGCGGTGCCGCCGCCCCCACCGATGTCTTCACCCCAGCAAGGAGCGCTGCCGATGCAGAGCGAACTGTTCAATCCGACCCACGCCGAAGTGAACGGCATCGGCATCCAGAAGCAGGGCGGCAAGATGATCAAGGTCGCCGTCAATGGAGAGACCATGGCACGGGCCGGGTCTATGGTCGCCTACCAGGGCGATCTGCACTTCAAGGCGCTCGGCTCGGGCGGCATCGGCCGCGCCATCCAACAGCGCCTTACCGGCGAGGGCGTCCCGCTGATGCAGGTCTCCGGCCGCGGCGATCTGTTCCTCGCCAATGCCGCCGCCGATGTGCACACCGTCGACCTCGACGGCACCGACGGTCTGACCATCAACGGCGCGAATGTGCTCGCCTTCGATACATCGCTGTCCTACAACATCCAAAGGGTCCAGGGCGCAGCCGGTTTCGCCAGCAACGCAGGCTTCTTCAACTGTGTCTTCACCGGGCGCGGGCGCATCGCCATCACCACCCACGGCTCGCCGGTCGTCCTCAATGTCGACCAGCCCACCTACGCCGACCCGCAAGCCGCCGTCGCCTGGTCGTCGAGCCTGTCCACCGGCATCAAACGCAACGACTCCTTCGGCCTCGGCCGCCTCATCGGCCGCAGCACCGGCGAGGGCCTGACCCTGTCCTTCTCCGGTCGCGGCTTCGTCATCGTCCAGCCCTCCGAACTGCCCCCGGGCGGTCTCATCGGCGGCACCGGCGGCGGCCAGGAGGCCGGTCAGAGCGGCGGCGTCCTCGGCGGCTTGTTCGGATAGCCGACCGGCGCTGGAACCGACTGCAGCACAGCCGGTTCCAGCGCCAGGATTGCGCACGCCGCGTCGAAATTCGCCTGGTGGCGTCAGTTGAGCAGGCCGCGGCGGATGAGGAGAGGGGCGATTTCCGGGGTGCGGCCGCGGAAGGATTCGAAGGCCTCGATGGGGTCCACCGAGCCGCCGCGGGAGAGCAGTTCGCGGCGGAACAGTTCGCCCTTCTCGCGGATCGATGCATCGCCTTCGTTGAACCATTCGACGGTGTCAGCGTCGAGGACCTCGCTCCAGATATATGAGTAGTAGCCCGCGGCGTAGCCGCCGGAGAAGATGTGCTGGAAGTAGCCGGTGCGGTATCGCGGTGGAATCGCATCGATGGCCAGCCCTGCCTTGCGCAGTGCCTGCTCCTCGAAGGTCTCGGCGTCGGTCCCGGCCAGTGCCTCGGGTGCGGGTATGCGGTGCCAGGCCCAGTCCAGCAGCGTCGCGCCGAGGTATTCGACGGTTTTGAAGCCCTTGCCGAATCGCTCCGCGGCCTCCATGCGTTCGACGAGTTCGGCGGGCATCGGTTCGCCGGTTTCGATATGCCTGGCGTAGTTGGCCAGCACCTCCGGTCGCGACATCCACATCTCGTTCACCTGCGAGGGGAATTCGACGAAATCTCGCGGCACTGCGGTTCCGGCGAAGAACGGGTATCGCACATTCGAGAACAGGCCGTGCAGCGCATGCCCGAACTCATGGAAGAGCGTCCGGACGTTGTCCCAGGTGAGCAGCGCGGGTTCACCCGCGGGTGGCTTGACGATATTGAGGTTGTTGACCACCACCGGCTGCGTCCCCAAAAGCCTTGACTGACTGACCAATTCGTTCATCCATGCCCCACCGCGCTTGGACGGGCGCGCGAAGAAGTCGGCGAGGAACAGCCCGAGTGCGGTGCCGTCCGCATCGAACACCTCGAAGATCCGGACCTCCGGGTGGTACCCGACCAGATCCGCACGCTCACGCAAGGTGATCCCGTACACCTGCTCGGCGGCGAAGAATACGCCATCGCGCAGGACCCGCTCGAGCTCGAAATAGGGACGCAATGCCTCCCCGTCCACCGAAAACCGCTCGGCCCGAACCTTTTCCGACCAGAACTGCCAATCCCAGGATTCGAGCTCACCATCGTCGCCGCTGGCCCGCATCGTCTCCGCGAGTTCGGCCGCCTCCCGCTCGGCATTGGCCACCGCGGGCGACACCAAACGCCCCAGCATCTCCTCCACCGCCGCAGCGGTTTTCGCGGTCTGATCCGCCACCACATACGCCGCGTGATCGGAATACCCGAGCAACGCCGCCCGCTCGGCCCGCAGCGCCGCCATCCGCACCGCGAGCGGGCCGTTGTCGTCCAGCCCACGCCCCAGCGAAGCCGCCATCACCCGCCGCCGCACCTCCCGATCGGCCAACTCGGCCAAAACGGGTTGATTGGAAACGTTCTGCAGACGCAGCGCCCACACTCCGTCCTGCCCCAGCGACCGCGCATTTTCGGCAGCCGCCGCGACCGCCGCCGGTCCCAGCCCCGCCAGCTCCTCGGCCCGCTCGACCAACACCGTCGCATCATTGGTGGCCGTCAGCACGTGCTGACCGAATTCTGTTGCCGCCGTGGCTAGTTCCGCATTCAGCTCACGCAGCCGCGCCTGTCCCGCCGCATCCAGGCGGGCCCCCGCCCGCACGAACCGAACGTGGTATCGCTCCAACAGCCGCGCCTGTTCGGGATCCAGTTCCAGCTCATCCTTGCGTTGATAGAGGTCATCGACGCGCCCGAAGAGCGCGAGGTCGAGATAGATCGCATCCCAATGCGCCGCCAAGCGCGGCGACACCTCGGCCTCGATCGCATCGGTCCCTGCCGTGGAATCGGAGCCGACGATATTGAAGAACACATTGGACACCCGAGTCAGCACTGCCCCCGAACGTTCCAGTGCCACAATCGTATTCGCGAATGTCGGCGCCGCATCGACCGAGATGACGGCGGCCACCTCGGCCAATTGCTCCGCCATCCCCCGTTCGAACGCGGGCAGATAGTGCTGCTCACCGATCTCGGCGAACGTCGGCAGTTCATACGGCAGCGCACTGCGCTCGAAGAACGGGTTGCTCGTCATGAGTGAACCCTATGCCGCAGCCGCGTGCCGGCGGCAGCCGTTTACGCCGAATCGGGGTGTGCCACCCTTCGGTGCCGCCCGCCGCCACTCCCGCACGCCTCCGAACCATTGCGAGGCCACTCGGCCACGGCGCGCGATCAGGCCGATTCCCGAATGTTCGGCTGCGGTGGCAAAGACCAGCGCGTCGTGTCGGCTGTGTCGGCAACGCTGCCCGATACAGCCGCCACCCGGCCCGAGAACAGGATCGGTCGGCTCGCACCGCACCTCCGGCGATAATGGAACGATGATCAGAGCTGCGCAAATGGCAGTTCGAACCGGTCACGGCCGGATTTATGACCAAAGTGTGACGCGCGGCCGGGCGGGGACTTTCCGAGCCTCGACGCCGGTTGTACGTGGGGCCGATATGAGGAGGTCATGTGGCACGGGAATACAACCGGAATCCTGCGGCGATCGCCGCGCTGTCGCCTGAGCAGTACCAGGTCACGCAGGCGAACGGGACCGAGCGGGCATTCACCGGCGAATACTGGGACAATCACGAGCCGGGTATCTACGTGGATGTGGTGTCCGGCGAGCCGTTGTTCGCCTCGGTCGACAAGTTCGACAGTGGCAGCGGGTGGCCGAGTTTCACCAAGCCGATCGATGCCGAGAATGTGCTCGAGAAGCGGGACCTCAGTCATCTGATGATCCGCACCGAGGTGCGTTCGGCGCACGGTGACAGCCATCTCGGGCATGTGTTCACCGATGGGCCGCGTGCGGCGGGCGGGCTGCGCTACTGCATCAATTCGGCAGCGCTGCGGTTCATCCACCTCGACGATCTCGAGGCGGAAGGTTATGGGCAGTACCGAACTCTTTTCACGAAGGAGGACGCGTGAGCGACACGCGGAAGGCGATTCTCGCGGGCGGATGCTTCTGGGGCATGCAGGATCTGATTCGTAGGCAGCCGGGAGTGCTGTCGACGCGCGTCGGCTACACCGGCGGGCGCAACGATCGCCCGACCTATCGCAATCACCCGGGGCATGCCGAGGCCATCGAAATCGTCTACGACCCGGCACTGACCGACTACCGGGCGCTGCTGGAGTTCTTCTTCCAGATCCACGATCCGACGACGAAGGACCGCCAGGGCAACGATATCGGTACCAGCTACCGTTCGGCGATCTTCTACCTCGATGACGAGCAGAAGCGGATCGCGCTGGACACCATCGCCGATGTCGACGTATCGGGGCTGTGGCCGGGCCCGGTGGTCACCGAGGTAACCCCGGCAAGTGCGTTCTGGGAGGCCGAGCCGGAGCACCAGGATTACCTGGAGCGCTACCCGGACGGCTACACCTGCCACTTCCCGCGGGCGGGTTGGAAGCTGCCGAAGCGCCAGAGCGCCGCTCAGTAGTTCCGTATCGCCCTCGGCGGATGCCCGCCGGGGGCGTTCACCTATCGATTACCGCGGTATCGGGATCGGTCTCCCCCTGGCGGACGATGACGACTCCGATGAGGATGAGCGCACCGCCCAGCAACTGGACAGGACGAGGAGCCTCGCCGAGCAAGGTCCAGGCGAAGGCCAGCGCGGCGAGGACTTCGAACAGGGCGACGAACGAGGCAAGGCGAGAGCCGAGCAGGCGGGTGGCGGCGATTCCGGTGACATAGGCGACGGCGGCGGTCACCGTGCCCAGCGCCAGCACCGGAAGCCACCACGAGACGGTGAAGTCTTGGAAGACAACGGGATCGGTGCTGGCGTGCAGGGGGACGATGCCGACCGCGCCCGCCGCCAACAGGGCGAGTCCACCGACGAGCAGACCACCGGCCGCGAGCACCGTGCCCGGTAGCGTGCCATCGCCATGAGCGGAGAGCACGAAATAGGCAGCGGCCCCGACCATCGCGGCCAGCGCCCACACGACGCCCACCCCACTGGCACTCAGCCCCGAGCGCAGATCGATAACGAGCACCAGGCCGATCATCCCCAGCAGTGCGCCGAAAACCGTTGTGGTACCGGGACGTTGGCGATGACGCAACCACAGCCAGCCCACCACCGCAACCGGCGCGGTGTATTCGATGAGCAGTGCCACCCCGACCTGCATACGCGCCACGGCATTGAAATAGGCCAGCTGGGTACCGGCCACGGCGAGCATGCCGTACGCGACGATCAGGGATGCATTGCGGCGCAACAGCTCCCAGTCACCGCGCAGCCGCAGCACCGCGAACGGCAACAGTACCGCGGCGGCGACCAGCACCCGCACCGCCACCACCGCCGCCGAACTCCAGCCCGCGTTCATCAAGCCCCGGGCCAGCGGTCCGGACAGCCCGAACGAGGATGCGGACAGCACCGCGAGAATCAGTCCGGATCTCAGCCGCCGCCCGGCCTTGTCATGAGTCATCGTCGCCATGGCTAATGACGCTAAGATCGGTCGCGTAATATGTCAACATGGTCTTTGCTCATGACACCGAAGCGGCGCTGGTCGCCGCGGTCGAGCTGGTGAATTCGGCGGAGGCACCGGATACGCTGACCGAAATCGACCAGCTCGCCGAGTTTTTCGGCAAACACGCCTACACCGGCATGCACTCCGGCGATGCCGCGGAGCTGGCTGCGGTCCGCGCCATTCGCGCGCCCCTACGCCGAATGCTGACCAGCGATCGCGATACGACGGTGCGGCTGATCAACGAGACCCTGGCGCAGCATCGAGCCCTGCCGCAGCTGGTCCGGCACGGCGATGTCGACTACCACATCCATGCGGTGCCCCCGCAGGCCGCGCTGCCGGTCCGCATTGCCGTCGAGACCGCGATGGCCATGATCGATTTGATCCGCTCCGACGAGCTCAGCCGCCTGTCCCGCTGCGCCGATGACGACTGCGACGGCATCGTGCTGGACCTGTCGCGCAACCGATCCCGTCGCTACTGCAGCACCGCATGCGGCAACCGCAATGCCGTCGCCGCCTATCGCGCCAGGAAGAAATGACGCTCATTCACCCCTGGTCAGAGCTTCCAGCTCGGTGCGCAATGCCGCGACCTCGGCGGCCAGTTCATCGCGCAGCTGTTCGCGTTCCCGCAGGCTGGCGCGCAGATTCTCGACCGTATCGTGCATCGCCGCCAACTTCCGGTCGGCACCCTGCAGCCGCCACTCCACGACCGCGCGACGGTCGACCTCCGAACTCGCGATCCCGACCCATTCCACGACATAATCGAGCCACTGGGGCTGCTTCGGCATGGGCTCATCGGAATCCCAACCGCGGCGGACCGAAGGCTTCGACGAAAGCACCCGCTCCCCGCCCTGCGCGGAGTTCAGCTGCACGAGGTCGAACTTCCCGGCACTGGTCACCACCGCCGTGAGCCGATATCGCCCGGCCAGATGCATCCGCAGCTCCGCCGCACCCCGCCCATCGGCATCCAGCGCACCGAGCCACGGACCGTCCGCCGCCTCGATAATCGACGCGAGCACCCCGAGCTGCCCGACACTGCGCCGCCCCCGCGTCGCCCGCTCGAGCAGATCATCGGGCGTGGCACTCATCTGATCCCAGTGCATCGCACCTCGCCCTCTCTCGTCGACCGGCACCTACGAACATATATGCGCCGCCCACCGTGCCACGGACCGGCGCCAATCGTGTCACCGCCCAGTCGCGGATATGCGAGCGCGACGCACCGACGCCACCCATCGAAGGTGCCCGGCCGTGCCGCGGCTCACGGCTCGGCGGAGCCCTTCAGGACGTGGACGGGGACGTCGTCGGCCCAGGGTTGGCGGGTCACCATATCGGCAACATGCACTGTGCCGCGCTCGAATTCGCCGGTGGCGGCGTCGACGAGGCGGTAGGACTGGGTTTGTTTGTGGATGGGTTGGGCGTCGAGGAGGACAACGCGGACTTCACCGGGGGCGAAGTGGCAGCGTTCGTGCATGGCGGCGATGAGTTGTTCGTTGTGCATGTGGCCGTCGCCGAAGTTCCAGCCGACCGCGGTGCTGCAGATGCGTTCGCCGTCGGTGATGGTGTATTCGTCCTCGCGGCCCGCTGGCATGGCGCGGTGGACCAGGGTGAACAGGGCTCGGCCGTGGGTGTTCATGGCACGGAAGGCGTAGCCCATGAATATCGGGATCGCCGCTCGGTCCTTGCCGTAGAACCGTTCCAATTGGGCCTGCGGCATGCTGGCGATCGCGACAATGCCCTTGTTGATCTTCTCGGCGGCCGAGGGTTTGATGCACCACATCGTGGTGTCCCAGTTGCCCGCGTAGTACCGCATACCGGGCAGGAACGAAATCTGGTGCGGGAAAAGGTTTCCGGCGATCACGATGCCAGCGATCACGAGGAACAGCAGCAGCACCGGCACCGGGTGCTGCAGACTGCCGAGACCGAGATCCGCGTGCGCAACGAATAACACCAGCACGCCGAAGATCATGAAGACATTCCACTCCAGCGGCACACCCATCGGAATCGCCGTCAGGATCGTCAGGTGGAAGCACACCATCACGATTGCGGCGACCGCGGTCAACCAGCCACCATGGGAGAAGAACAGCACCAACGGAATGCCCATCTCGACGGCCGTGCCGCCGTGGGCGAAGATGCGCGACAAGCGTCCGGGCCGCAGGTCATCGGGAAATTTCTCGAAGAACTTGCGCTTGAGGGACTTTCGCCGGAATACCGGACTGTTCGACATCATGGTGGAGACCACGAACGGAAAGTGCTTGTTCAGCTTCGAGGTCGCCGCACCCATCCAGATCACCACGAAGACCAACTTCGCCGCGACGACCATATCGGCGGCGAAGAGAAAGGTGACCGCCATCGTCGCATAGACCTCGCCCCGCGCCGCCAGGAAAATCACCTTATCGCGCAGCCCGATCACTGCCAACAGACCGAGAATCGCCGCGATCTGCCACACCGGCAGCAGTCCGACGGCCGTATCCAACTCCGCTACCGGACCGGTGCCATCGGAGAACAATGCGACCGCGGTCATCACCAGCAATGCCGCGTAGAGCACGATATCCACCGGAGTGCGGCCGGTCCCCTTGGTCAGCGGAACCACCGACGGCCACGGCGGAAGCCGAATGGTCCTGGGCCGCAACCAATACAGTATCGATCCCAGCGGCGGAAAGTACCTATTGTTCAGCGGACCGAAGCCGCAACCGAGCCCGACCACCTCGAACAGCAGCGTGTACAGCACCACCTTTTCGAAGACGATCGGCTCGGACCACCAGTCACCGACGCCGGTGAATCCATCGATCCCCTTGGTGCACAGGGCGATCAGCCAGCCACCGAGGATATAGAGACAGATCTTGCCGACGTAGAACAGGTGCAGCACGACGGGCGTGCCGAACCCCACCTCGGCCCAGTGCCGGGCCATCGGGCGGATCCGCTCGCTGCGAGCGCCCTTGCTCCACTCCGCCATATCGACCACGGGCAGGTCGGGTTGGAAAAACCCCATCAAGCACTCTCCGATTCGCCGATACCGAGGCACCAAGCCGAATCAGGACCCCGATGTCCTTCGATACGTTGGCAGCTCGACCTGGTGCTGTCAATCGGGTGTCCCGGCGACCGAGACCCTCCGCGGCGTTCGCACAGGGGCGCGCTGAGCAGACACTCTCCCGACACCAACGACGAGCAGCCCACACACCGCGACAACAATCCATCCCGGTCGAGACGCGTGCGCAAGTGCGCTATCCGCCGCGCCGGTGACAATGCCGCCGGCGATGGCGATTCCGAGTGCCGCACCGAATTGCCTTGCGGAGGAGGTGATCCCACCCGCCACACCCGCCCGGTCGGCGGGCAGACCGCTCACCGCGGTGTTGGTGATCGGCGCGTTCGCGAAGCCGAAGCCGACACCGATCAGGAAGTAGGCCAGCAGTAGCAAGGCAAGACCGGTGTGGTCATCGAGGCGTACCAGGCAGAGACCACCGACGGTGATGAAGCCGCCCGCCAACAGCAGCGGCAGCCGCGGACCGACCCGCCCGACCAGAACTCCCGACAGCGGCGCGCAGACGGTGGCGGCCACTGCCAGTGGCAAGGTGACCACACCGGCCGCGACCGCGCTCATGCCTCGCGCATGCTGCAGATAGAGGGTATTCAGCAGCAACGTCGCGCTGAATGCGACGAACAGCACCACCGCGCCGACGACAGCCGCAGTGAACTGAACCCGCTGAAACAGGTGCAGATCCATCAGCGGCTCGTCCCGCCGCGACTCGAACCACACGAAACCGACCGTCGCCGCCACCACGCAGCTATAACCAACCAACGCCGCACCGGACCCCCACCCGAGCCGCGGCCCCTCGATCAGCACCGCCACCGACCCGCCGACAACGGTGATCAGCAGCACCTGGCCGGGACCGTCGAGCCGACGCGCTTGCACCGCACGAGATTCCGGCACGAATACCGCGGTCAGCACCAGGGCCACCAGGACGACCGGCACACTGATCCAGAATACGGATCGCCAACCGAGAGCCGCGATGAGCACACCACCCAGCGTGGGCCCGACGGCCATGCTCAGGCCGAAGATCGCCGCCCACACCCCGATCGCCCGCGCCCGCTCCTTGGGCTCGGTGATCGCATTGATCACGATCGCGAGCGCCACCGGGCTGAGCATCGAACCACCGATGCCCTGGACAACACGGGCCGCGATCAGCACACCGATGGACGGTGCCACCGCGCACGCAACCGAGGCCACGCCGAAGACGACCAGTCCACATTGGAACACTCGTCGCCGTCCGAAACGATCGGCGATCGCCCCCGAGGAGATCAGCAGACCCGCCAGCACGAGGGTGTAGGCGTCCACCGTCCACTCCAGATCGCGTGTCCCCACGCGTAATCCGGATCCGATCGAGGGCAGCGCGATATTGACGATTGTCGTATCGAGCCCGACCAGGAACAGGCTCAGGCAGCATACGGCCAGCACGGTCCAGCGCCTGCGTGCACTGATGGGCGGGCGTGGGGCGTTCACAGGCATGGTCATCTCCGGTCGACGATTCGGAATCGGGCACCCGATGATCCCGGCAGCAATCGTCGAACTGGCAGTTAATTTGCGGAAACCGCAAAATGGTCGAGTGGATGATGACCTGGCTCAGCTACTCGACGCCATTGGCCCGCGGCTGCGCACGCTGCGCCGGGATCGCGGCATGACTCTCGAGGCCCTGTCCGCCGTGACCGGCATTTCGGTGACCGCGCTGTCTCGCCTCGAATCCGGCAAGCGACGCCCAACCCTAGAGCTACTGCTGCCACTCGCCAAGGCACACCGCGTCGCACTCGACCAGCTCATCGCCGCACCGGCCACCGGCGATCCGCGCGTCCATCTAGCGCCGCGCCGACATCGCCGCAGCGGCAGCATTGTCGTGCCGCTGACCCAATATCCCGGCCGCCTGCAGGTCTTCAAACAGGTCATTGCACCGCGACCACCGAAGCTCGTCACCCATGCCGGATACGAATGGCTCTATGTGCTCGCGGGCGAGCTACGGCTGATCCTCGGCGACAGCGACATTGTGCTGCGCCCAGGTGAGGTCGCCGAGTTCGACACCAACGAGCCGCACTGGTTCGGTCCCGCCGATAACCGGACGGTCGAGATCCTGCATCTCTTCGGACCGCAGGGTGAGAAGCTGCGCGTGCGTGCCAACGGGCCGGTGCTGCCGGCGCACACCTAGCCCGGTATCAGCCGATCCAGTCGGTCAGCAGCTGATTGCTTCTGCCACTGCGGATTTCGGACTCGAGCCAGGTGTTGACGACGGCGTTGAAGAGGGTGTCGCCCTGCGGCAGGAGGTACGCCGTCGGGGCCGAGTCGAAGGGGGCGTCCGGGTGCAGGACTTGGAGGGTGGGGTGGGTACGTTGGCGATAGCGGCCCTCGACCGAATCGGTGACGAATACATCGGCGTTGCGCTGTTCGATCTGGTCGTAAATGGTGAGGTTATCGGGCCAGATGGTGAGTTGAGCCGCGGGAAAATTGGCGCGGGCGAAGGCTTCGTTGGTGCCGCCGCGATTGACGATCACCCGAACCTCGGGACGGTTGATCTGCTCGATGGTCGCGTAGGAATCGGCATCGGCGCGCCGGGTGACCGGGGTCTTGCCGTCGATGGATGTGGCGATGGAGAAGTCGGCGACGCGACGGCGGGCCGCGGTATCGGAGATGCCGCCGACGGCGATATCGCACTGCGCGAGGAAATCGTCGGTCAGGGTGGACCAGGTCGTCGAAATCCATTGTGGGACAACATGAAGGGTGGCGGCGAGGTCGGTCGCGAGTGCGATGTCGACGCCGCGGTAGGTGCCGTCCTCTTCGCGCAGGGTGTAGGGCGGGTAGTCGCCGGTTGTGCACACCCGCAACACGCCCGACTGCTGCACGGTGAACAACCGGGACACCTCCTGCGCCGTCGCGATGGGCCCGGTGGCGAGCAGCCAGCTCACGGTCAACAGGACGGCTATCGGCAGATATCGGAGCGGTCGGCGCATCGAGACAGGCTAACCGACCTGATAGTCGGCTGAGAACCCGACGAATGGGACACTTCCCAGTCGGTCTCGCACGTTGATACTGGTAGCAGGCCACCCACGAAGGAGTTCGACATGCACTTTATCGGAACTTTGCTCGGGTTAGCCCTGACGCTATTCATCCTGCTGCTACTCGCCCGGCTGGTATTCGATTGGATCGGGGTGCTGGCCGATGGGAACCACCCCAGCTGGGTGAACCGCGCCCGCGACCTGACCCACACCTGGACCGAACCGGTGATCGCGCCGGTCCGCCGGTATCTGCGGCCGATCCGCATGGGCGGGCTATCGATCGACCTGGCCTTCACCGTGGTCTTCATTGTCGTGCTCATCCTGCGCGCCATCGCCTTCAGCCTGTAGCACCGGCCGCCGAGGCGTTTGATGGACTGATGACCACCGACACCACCATCGCCTACGGCTCCCACCCCGACCAGGTGGCCGACCTGTACCTGCCCGCAACGAACGATCCGACACCCCTGGTATTCGTCCTGCACGGCGGATTCTGGCGCGCGGCGATCGACCGCACGCATGCCCGCCCGGAGGCACAGGCGCTCGCCGCGCTCGGATATGCGGTCGCGAGTATCGAGTACCGGCGGGTCGGCAACGGCGGCGGATGGCCGGGCACATTCGACGATGCGGCGCGGGCGCTCGATGTACTGCCCACGTTGATCGAAGACGCCCGTCCGGGCCGAATCGACCAGGACCGCATTGCGTACGTCGGACATTCGGCAGGCGGCCACCTGGCCCTCTGGGCGGCATTGCGCCATCACCTGCCGACCGACGCGAGCTGGCGCACCGAGACGGCACCACGAGTCGCCGGTGTCGTCGCCTTGGCCCCGGCGGCGAACCTGGTCGACGCCTATCACCGCGCCAATGGCGAAGGCGCGGTGGCCGAATTGCTCGGTGGCGGCCCCGACGAATTGCCCGAGCGTTACGCCGCGACCGATCCCGCGCTGCTCGGCACCGCTGACGTCCCGGTCGTCGTCGTACACGGTGATAAGGACCAGCGCCTGCCGATCGAGATGGCCCGAGAATACTGCGCGAAATCCGGTGCGGAACTCGTCGAGCTGCCGGATACCGGACACTTCGAGCTCATCGATCCCGCGTCCGTCGCATGGCCTTTCGTGGTTGCTGCGCTACGGCGCTGCCTCGACTGAGTTCTTGCGGGCGACACCACCGTAGGCGCCGGATTGTTCGGGCGCGGAATCGATATCGGAGGGATTGTCCGGCCGCCACAGCGGCGGACGCGCTCGGCCGATCCAGATCGATACGCTCAGGAGCCCAACTCGGTCTGGTCATGAAAACCTCTCGTACCGACCATATTTCGGTCGCCCCGCACCAGCGATTCGCCGACATCGGATACCGGCCATAGGCGCACCGCCGGGCTTCACGCGTGCTCCCCGGCCGGTAAGATCGGGCTCCATGGGTTGGGAAGCCGGGCTCGGTTCAGGAGGCGGCCCGAGCGCCGATCTGACCGCCCGCTGGACGGCCGCGCTCAGCGCTGGGGCCCGCGATCATGTGGTGCCGATGAGTGCGGCCGAGGCGCGTATGTTGTTGACCCGGCTGGCCCGGGGGTTCGAGAAGGCCGCCGACCCCGGCGAACCGACCGATCGGGTCGCCGAACTCGGGGCCGAGCTGGCTCGGTCGCCCTTCGTCGGCGATGAGGTGCTCGGCCGCAGCCTCGCCGTGCTGAGCGCCCATTTCACCGCCGCGGGCACCGTCGCCGCCGAACGATTGGCGCAGTTGCTCGGGGCCTTCGCGAACGGGTATGTCCGTGCACTCCGGGCCTGGCTGCTGGCCGAACACGAGAGCCACGACCAGCTGACCGGCCTGCCGAACCGAACGAAGTTCATCGACGCGCTCACCGCCGCCTTCGCCGATCCCAGCGCCGCATTCGGCCTCTGCTATATCGACCTCGACCACTTCAAACTCGTCAACGACACCTTCGGGCACGCGGTCGGCGACGAACTGCTCATCCAGGCCGCGGCCCGCCTGCGCGCCCGAGCCCGGCCCGGCCAGCTCGTCGCCCGCATGGGCGGCGATGAATTCGTCATCCTGGTCCCCCAGGTCAACGCATCCGACCGGACGGCCGAGGTCGCGCAGACCATGCTCGACGCCTTCACCGACCCATTCGATATCCACGGCCACCACCTGAACGTCAGCGCGAGCGTCGGGGTAATGGCCGGACGTGCCGACCACCGCAGCGCTGATGAACTCCTGCAGGCCGCCGACACCACGATGTACCGGGCCAAGGCCGCGGGCCGCGGGCGGTACGCGGTCTTCGACGCCGACCGCGGCCGCCGCGAGCACACCCGCGCCGAACTCTCGGCCGCCATGCCCGCCGCCCTGGTGCGCGATGAACTCTTCGTCGACTACCAGCCCATCGTCGCCCTGGCCGACCAGCGGATGGTGGCGGTCGAGGCCCTGGTGCGCTGGCGGCATCCCGAACTGGGCGTGCTCACCCCGGCGCAATTCGTCGACCTCGCCGAGGACAACGGCCATATCGGCGCATTGGGCGCGCAGGTACTCGAGCGCGCGTGCCGCGACAGCAGCGACTGGCACTGCCGGTTTCGCGAGCACACGCCGATCGTCAGCGTCAATGTCTCCGCCGCCGAAGTGGCCGATCCGACCTGGTTGGACCGGGTGCAGCGGGTTATCGCCGAGACCGGAACAGCGCCGGATCGGCTACAACTCGAACTGACCGAGCGGGCGTTCATGCACACTACCGGTCGGCCGCTGCGGGCATTGCGCACCCTCGCCGAAGCCGGAATCCGTATCGCCATAGACGATTTCGGTACCGGCTATTCCAATCTCGCCTACCTCGGCCAACTCCCACTCGATGTCGTCAAACTCGCCGGCCCGTTCATCCGCTGCATCCGCACCCCGGAATCCCCCGGCGCCACCGATCTGCTCGTACTTGAATCGATCGTCGAACTCACCCACGCCCTCGGCTACACCCTGACCGCCGAATGCGTCGAAACGCGGTACCAGGCCGACCGGCTCGCCGCACTCGGCTGCGATACCGCACAGGGTTGGCTGTTCCACCGCCCGATGCCCGCCCATCAGGTCACCGATCTGCTCGCCGCGACCAGTGTCCCCGCGGGCGAGTGATCGGGCCGACGATATTTGCGTCAGATCGTTTGGGCTGCATCGGCATTGACCAATGCAAGCAGGAATTCGGCGGGTACGTCCGGCCATTCGGGATGCCAGCGGTCCGCGAGCTGATCTTCGCGCACCGCGGCGATCGTGGCCACGACATATGGTCCCCCGTCGAGCAGATAGCGGACCGACCCGAGTTCGGCACACTGGGCGGCCACCGTTACCAGCAGGGTCTTGGCCGCATCGGTGCGGCCCGCGGCGGCCAGGCAGGCGATCAGCAATCGGCGCGCCTTCAGCAGTTCTCTCGGACGCTCGACCGATTCGAGCAGGTCGACCCACTCCCGCGCCCAGATGCAGGCGAGTTCGGTCTTTTCCGGCGATCCCGCGGTGAGCAGCAGCCGGATCGCGGTGAATTCCTCGTACAGCACGGTGAATTCGTCGATCGGGTCCACCGGCTTGCGGCGATTCCCATAGTCGACGACGGGCAGTGGGCCGAATTCCGGATGCGGCGGTAGACCGAGCCGCAGCCGCTCGTTCTCCACCTCCGCGCCCAATCGCGGCAATGACATCGAACGGGCAACGCGGGCACCCTCGTTCAACCTGCGAATGGCGGCCGCGCGATCTCCGCGCAACGCTTTGATGCGGGCCCCGACGACGTAGCGCGCCAACTTGAAATCGACAACGCCCGCCTCGGGGCCCAGTTTGTACCCCTCATCGAGCAACCGTTCCGCCTCCGCGACTTCCCCACGTTCGTACAGCAATTCGCCCAACAGGGATCCGGCCAGGCGCGCGCCGTAGGAGTGACTTCCGCCGGATTGTTTGGCCACCTTCATCGCCCTGCGGAAGTACTGCTCGGCCCTGGTGATATCGAGCTGCAGGCTCGCGGCGAGTCCGAGAAAGCACAAACCGTTGACGTTGTTGTAGAAACCCTTGTTCTGCCGCATATACGGCGCGGACCACTCCTGAATGCGCAACGCCTCGTCGAAGTCGTAGCGATAGCCGGCGGCGAAGGTCGCGACATTCGCCCCGATCGCGACCACGTACGGTGACAGTTCTTCGGCCCGGAAGAAGCTGGCGGCCAGCATATCGTCGACACCGGCGAGCACATCCGCGCGCACCTGCACCACCGCATGCACCACACCGGCCTCGGCACGCAGACGCGCCGTTGTTTCCCCGTCGAATTCACCGCTGTCCACATTCGATTCGGCCAGCCGCAGTGCGCGTGCGGCCGGTCCGGCACGGTGCAGCAGGATATTCGCCCACGCCAGATCCAATTGCAGCCGAGGATGGGTTTCGATAATGCTGGCGGGCAGTTTGTTGACCAGACCGATAAGGGTGGCGAACTGCCCGTACTCGAGCAGTGACATACCGTCGCGCTCGACGATCTCGATGGCCCGCTGCTCATCCTCGGCCAGCAGGGCGTGATCGACCGCCTCGCTGACATGCCGATGCTCGGCCAACCACCGCGACGCCGCCCGGTGCAGTTCGACGATCCGTTCGGGCCGATCACGTTCCAGCCGCTGCAGCAGGAAATCCTGGAACAGGTGGTGGTATCGGAACCAGTTGCCGTCATCGAGTTTGCGCAGGAACAGATCCTGGAGTTCGATCCGCTCCAGCATGGCCTGCCCATCCACTACGCCGGTGAGCGCCGAGGCGAGTTCACCGCAGATCCGCGGCGTGATCGAGGTCGCCACCATGAAGTCGAGCATGCCGGGTTCCAGGGTGTCCAGGACGTTCTCGACCAGGAATTCGCTGATGGCGTGGTGGCGTCCGGTCAGATGGCTGATCAGCTCGCCGGGATCATCGCTGCCGCGCAGCGACAGTGCCGCCAGTTGCAGTGCCGCGACCCAGCCCTCGGTGGATTCGGTGAGATCCTCGACATCACCGCGATCCAGCTCCAGCCCGCCCAGCTCCACCAGGAATAGGTACGCCTCCTCGGCATCGAAACGCAGTGCGTCAGGACCGATTTCGACCAGCTCGTCGCGGGCCCGCATCGAACTCATCGGCAGCCCCGTCCGACTGCGGCTGGTGATCACCACATGCAGTGTCGGACTACAGCCTTCGATCAGATACCGCAGCGCGCGGGTGGTCGCGGGATCGGTGGCGCGGTGCCAGTCGTCGATGACGACGACGAGTTGTTCACCGCGCCGGTCGATATCGTTGATCAGCGAGGTCAACACATAGCGTTCGCATTCGTCGCCGTGCTCTTCGAGCAGTTCGCCGAGTTCGCGCGCCAGCGACGGCCGTTCGGCGCGAATCGCTTCGATCAGGTGGGAGAGGAACCAGACCACGTTGTTGTCGTCATTGTCGACGGTCAGCCAGGCGACCGCCACGTCGTCCGCGCTCAGCGCCTGGCACCATTGCGCGGCGAGGGTGGTCTTGCCGAATCCGGTGGGGCCGTGGATGACCGCGAGTCTGCGGTTGCGTCCCTGTTGCAGCAGTGCGATGAGCCGCTGCCGGTCGACCAGCGGGCGGTTGGCCACCGGCGGCCGCAATCGCGTGGCCGGCACGGGCGGCGTGATGGTCGAGCGCATTCCGGAAGTGCGGCGGCGACCGGTCGCGGGCGGTGTGGGTGTCGGGCGTTGTCCGACGGGTTCGGCGGCGGGCAGCGGGATCCGCATCTCGTCGGGCGGCAGACCGTGCCGTTCTTGGATCTCGCGCAGCTGTTCACCGAAATCGGCTGCGCTGGACGGCCGTTCGTCGCGCTCGCGGGACATCGCGCCTTCGATCGCGGCGGTCACATCGGCGGGCAGACCCGCGTCGCCGAGGTCCGGAATCGGATGCTTGGTGATGCGGAGGAACTGTGCGACCAATTGTTCGCCGCTGCGTCGTTCGAAGACCGCGTGGCCGGTGCTCGCGCAGAACAGGGTCGAGGCCAGGCTGTAGATGTCGGCGGTCACATCCGGGACGTGTCCCTGCAGCACCTCGGGTGCGGTGAAGGCGGGTGAGCCGGTGATGGTGCCTGCTGTTGTCTCGAAGCCACCGACCAGCCGGGCAATGCCGAAATCGGCCAACTGCGGCTCACCGTATTCGGTCAGCAGGATATTGCCGGGTTTCACATCGCGGTGCAGCATGCCGCGCCGGTGCGCGGTTTCCAGGGCACCGGCGATCTTCACCCCGATATGCAGCGCCGCCTGCCAACCGACCGGACCGTGCTCCTGGATGCGGGCGTCCAGTGAACCGTGCGAGTGATAGGGCATCACGATGTAGGGCCGTCCGGTCGCGGTGGAGCCGACCTCGAAGACGCTGACGATATTCGGATGTCCGGAAAGTTTGCCCATGGCGAGTTGTTCGCGGACGAATCGTTCGAGATTCTCCGACTCCAGATCGGCGGTGAGCACCTTGATGGCCACCGTGCGATCGAGTGCGGGCTGGGCGCAGCGATACACCACCCCGAAACCGCCGCGTCCGATCTCGACGGCGTCGATGAACCCGGCAGCGTCCAATTCCGCCGCGAACCCTGAGGTCAGGTCGCGTTGCGTGGAAAGCGGATCGATGTGCGCCACGACGACCTCGATACAACAATCAACCAGTTACTTCGAGGATATTCCCGTCGCCACGATTGTGCGCGAGCTCGCCCGAGATGGTGATGCAACTCCCTGTGGTGCACGCGATCCGGAGCGCCGAATGTCATTGCGCCGAAACATTCGGCCGCGGCGATCGGGGCTATTCGTCGGCGAACAAACTCTCAGCCCGGGATCCGGGTTCCGTGCACGGGGTGGAACAGGTGCACCGAGGCAGTGTCACGCACGCGCATCGTCACCGATTCACCCAGCGCAGCGGGCGCCCGGTCGGCGGAGCGAGCCACGAAGGTGAGCTGTTCACCGTCGAGACCGGTGAGCGGGGAGTCGGGGACGCGGGCGTAGACATAGGATTCGCTGCCCAACTCCTCGATCAGCTCGACGGTGACACCGAAACCGGTTCCGTCGCGGCGCAGTTCGAGCTGCTCGGGCCGGATGCCAATGGTCACGGTGTCGAGTCCGGCCTCGGCCAGGCGGGCCAGTCGGGTGCGCGGCAGTTCGACGGTGGTGTCGGCGACCCGGACACCGTCTGCCACGACGGGCACCGTGCACAGATTCATCGATGGCGAGCCGATGAATCCGGCGACGAAGGCGTTGGCGGGCCGATCGTAGAGTTCGGCCGGGGTGCTGAACTGCTGCAGCTTGCCATCGCGCAGTACGGCGACGCGATCACCCATGGTCATCGCCTCGACCTGGTCATGGGTGACATAGACGGTGGTGGTGCCGAGGCGGCGCTGCAGTGCGGCGATCTGGGTGCGGGTCTGTACGCGCAGCTTGGCGTCGAGGTTGCTCAGCGGCTCGTCCATGCAGAACACGCGTGGCTCCCGCACGATCGCGCGGCCCATCGCGACCCGCTGACGCTGTCCGCCGGACAGTTTGGCGGGCTTGCGATCGAGATATGGTGTCAGGCCCAGCAATTCGGCGGCATCGGCGACGCGCTTCTTGCGTTCGGCCAACGGCACCTTCATCATCTTCAGCGCGAAACCCATATTCTCCCCGACGGTCTTGTTCGGGTAGAGCGCGTAGTTCTGGAACACCATGGCGATATCGCGGTCCTTGGACGGCACACCGACCATATCGGCGCCGTCGATCCGGATCGATCCGGCGTCGATGTCCTCCAGCCCGGCGAGCATGCGCAGGGCGGTCGACTTGCCCGAGCCCGAAGGTCCGACCAGGACAATGAATTCGCCGTCGGCGATATCCAGATCCAGCGCATCGACCGCGAGCGCGTCGGCGCCCGGGTAGACGCAGGATGCCGAGTCGTAACGGATTGTGGCCATTGACTTTTCCTTACTTGATGGCGCCGAAGGACAGCCCACGCACCAGCTTGTTCTGCGCGAGCCAACCGGCGAGTACGACCGGCAGCGCGGCGAGTACGGCGGCCGCGGACAACCGCGCCCAGTACAGGCCCTCACCGGTGATGAATCCGACCAGGAACACCGGCATGGTCTGGGCCTGCACCGCGGTGAGATTCACGGCGAAGAAGAATTCGTTCCAGGAGAAGATGACGCATATCAGCGCGGTGGCCGCAATACCGGGTGAGACCAGCGGCAAGATCACCTCGCGCACCGAGGTCACCAGGCTGGCGCCGTCCATGCTCGCGGCCTCGAGCAATTCGCCGGGCACCTCCAGGAAGAACGAGCGCATCATCCACACCGCGATCGGCAGATTCATTGCCGTGTAAAGGATGACGAGCGCCCAGATATTGTCGAGCAGTCCGATATCGCCGACGATCACATACAGTGGCACGATCGCCGCGACCACCGGCAGCATCTTGGTGCCGATGAAGAAGAACAGCGCGTCGCGGGTCTTGCGCACCGGTCGCAGCGACAGTGCGAAGGCGGCCGGAATGCCCAGCGCCAGTACCAGCGCCGTCGACACCACGGTCGCGAAGGTGGAGTTCAACAGGCTGGTGCCGATGCCGCTGTCGAGTACGGCGGAGAACTGGTCCAGCGTCGGGGTGAACAACAGCTTCGGCGGGTCGGTATAGGCGTCACCCTCCTGTTTGAACGCCGTCAGCACCATCCACAGCACCGGGAAGAACATGCCGATACCGACTACCCAGGCGAGGACGCTCCAGATCAGGCCGGACCGTTTGCGTGCGTTCATGCCGCCGCCTCCTTCCCGGTGAATGTCTTGAACAGCAGTCGCAGCGCGAAGGTGGCGACCACGGTGGTGGCGATGACGGTGACCACACCCATCGCGGCGGCCTGGCCGATATCGAAGCCGAGGAATGCGCGCTGGTAGATGTAGAAGGGCAGATTGGAACTGGCGATGCCGGGTCCGCCCGAGGTCATCATGTACACCGCGTCGAAGGTGTTGACCAGATAGATCGCACCGAGTACCGCACCGAGCTCGATGAACCGGCGTAGATGCGGCAGCGTGAGTTCTCGGAAGACCGCGAAGGAATTCGCGCCGTCCACCCTGGCGGCCTCCACGATGTCGCGAGGCATCGATTGCAGCCCCGCCAGGATCAGCAGCATCATGAACGGCGTCCACTGCCAGACCAGATCCGCCATCACCGCGGGCAGCGGATATTTGCTCACCCAGTCGGTCTGACCGACGCCGAACGGTTTCAATACGAAATTGACCAGCCCGAAGACCGGATCGAGCATCGTCGTCTTCCAGATCAGCGCCGCCGCAACGGGTGTCACAAGGAACGGGGTGATCAGCAGGGTGCGCACCACGCCGCGGCCGAAGAAGGCCCGATCCAGCAGCAATGCCAGCAGCAACCCCAGCACCACCGAGATGATGACGGTGCCGACGATCAGGATCACGGTATTGAACGCGACCTGGCGGAACTGACTGTCGCGGAACACATCCGCGTAGTTCTGCAATCCGGTGAAGTGCCGGGATCCGGGCCGGACCAGATTCCAGGACTGCGTCGAGTAGTACAGCGTGAAGACGAACGGCACCTGGGTGACGACGATCATGAAGATCAGCGCGGGCAGTAGCGGTCCGCGGCGTCGCCAGGCCTCGGCGCGTGAGATCCGATGCGACAGCTCGGCCACGGGCGGGGATCCGGCGGACGACGATACCGCAGGGGCAGTGATTGTTTCGGACATGACTACTGGTTCCCTCGATACGACCTGCCGACGGTCTCGGCATACTGCTGTGCTTGGTCGAGTGCGGCCCGCACGCTTATCCGGCCCGCGACCGCGGCGCTGATCTGCTGGCTCACCCGGGTTCCCAGATCCTGGAACTCCGGAATGGTGATGAACTGGATACCGGTGTACGGAACCGGTTGCACGGTGGGATGTTCCGGATCGACACCCGACATCGCCGCCAGGGTCAGCGGCCCATAGGCCCTCGAAGCCTCCTTATACTCGGGGATCTCATAGGTGGACCGGCGGCTGCCGGGCGGCACATGTGACCAGCCGAGCCGCTGACCGACCATCTGGATATACGGCTTGCCGGTCATCCAGGAGATGAATTTCCATGCGGCGTCGGGTTTGTCGCTGGATTTCGGAATGCCGAGCGACCAGGTATACAGCCAGCCGGAATTGGGTTTGCGCACCGTCGGTGCGAGCACATAGCCGATCTTGCCGACCACCTTGCTCGATGCCGGATCCTCGAGCACACCGACGGCCGAGGTCGCGTCGTACCACATCGCGGTATTGCCCTGGGACAGCTGTGTCGCGCATTCACCGAATCCGCTGGTGGCCGCACCGGGTTCGCCGTGCGCGCGGACCAGGCCGATATAGAACTCGACGGCCGCGACCACCTCCGGGCTGGTGAGCTGGGCGTGCCAGTTCTCGTCGAACCAGCGGCCGCCGAAGGTATTGATGACCGTATTCAGCGGGGCGAGTGATTCACCCCAGCCCGGTTTGCCGCGCAGGCAGATGCCCGAGCGCCCGCTGGCCGGATCGTCGAGCTTCGCCGCGGCCTGCGCGATCTGATCCCAGGTCGGTTCGGCGGGCATGGTCAGCCCGGCCTGCTCGAACAGATCCTTGCGGTACATCAGGAACGACGATTCGCCATAGAACGGCACCGAGTACATATCGCCGTTGTAGGACAGCGACTTTTGCAACGACGGAATGAAATCCTGTTCGTCATAGCCCGGGGTCCGGCGCGCGTAGCTCGACAGATCGACCAGCCACCCGTTCGCGGCCCATTGCGGCGTCTCGTAATTGCTGATCATGACGACGTCGAATTCGCCGCCGCCCGTCGCGACCGATGCGGTGATCTTGGCGCGGGCCTCGTTCTCCGACAGGGAGACGAATTTCAGCTTGGTGCCCGGATTTTCGCGCTCGAACTCACCGGAGAGCGCGATGGCGTCGCGCATCTGCGAATTGGAGACCATGGCGATGGTGACGGTGTCCCGGCCGCTGGCGGTGAACGAACCGGCCCCCGCACAACCGGACACCCCGAGTAGGGCCGTAACAGCCAGCGCCACTGCGGGTTTCGCGAATCGGGTCCGCCTGCTCATCGGGCTCGGTCTAGGCATCGGACAGGCCCTCCTTCCTTTCCAACAGCCACCGCGCGCACTCGATGTCGGTGACGAGGATCTTGGCCAGTCCCCCGCGCAACGCACCGAGAACGGCTTCATGTTTGACCGGCCCGCCGGAGATCAGCACCGTGGCGGGGCATCGCCGGATGGCGTCGAGGCCGACCGAAACCGTCCGCTGCGCAAGCGATCCCGCGATATCGCTGCCGTCGGCGTGGAAGAACCGGCCGCCGATCTCGCCGACCGCCCCGAGCCCGCGCAGTTCGCCGAGGATCGCCGTGTCCAGATAGCTGCCCTCGAACAGGGTGGTGGCGGTGGAGACCGGGCCGACGCCGAACATCATCACATCGGCGGTGCGGCCGAGCGCGATCGCACGCCCGAGCACCGAATCCTGTTCCAGCGCGGTAACTGTCGCCGGATCGGCATACAGCGGGGCGTGCAGGCGAACCGGCGTCGCCTGCAGTTGCATCGCACATCGACCCAGCGTGTAGTCCACGCCGGTCTGGTAGTCGAATGAGGTCATCGACCCGTCGAGTTGGACGACGCGCGCGCAGTGCGCGGATTTGGTGCGCAGTTCGTGCGCGACGGCGATCGTCTCCGGCCCCCAAGTGAATCCGAGCGTATGCGTCGGCTGTAGCCGCCGGGTCAGTACGCCGACCGCAGCGCGGGCCAGGGGTTGCAGGCCCGATGGCGAGCCGTCCGGAATATCTCCGAGCACCACCGCCTCGGTGAGCCCGAATGCCGCCTCGATCGCGCTTTCGATATCGGTGTGCACGGACGAGCGCAGGTCGTCGGGGACGCTGATTTCGATGCGCACCAGTCCCTGCGCACGCGCACGGGCGATGAGCCGCCCGGCGGTCGGCCGCGAAACACCCAGCTTGGCCGCGATTTCGGCCTGCGTCGCACCCTCCAGGTGATAGAGCTGCGCGGCCCGCAATGCCAGCCGGACATCGTCCGCCGTGCCGGGCCGGGATGGTTCGGTGGCCACGCGAGCTCCTCATTGACTCTGATCATCTGCTCAGCATGTGATCTATTGCTCACAGAGGGTACCATCGGAATGTGACGTACACAACAGTCGGAGGGGTGTCATGAGCGAGGCCACATCCATCACATTGCGTGCCGCGACCGTCGGCGACCTACCTGACGACCTGCCGGTACCGAACTACGACCGCTCCCGAATCACCAGCGGCATAGTGCATTTCGGCGTCGGCGGGTTCCATCGGGCGCATCAGGCGAGCTATCTCGACGAGTTGCTGCGGCGTGGCGGAGCGCGCGACTGGGGAATCTGCGGGGTCGGGGTGCGCCAGGAAGATCGGCGCATGCGCGATGTGCTCGCGGCACAGGACGGCTTGTACACGCTGTCGGTCGTCGCACCCGACGGCGACCGGACGACCCGCGTGGTCGGCTCGATCATCGAATATCTCTTTGCCCCGGACGACCCCGAGGCCGTCATCGAGAAACTGGCCGCCCCGGCGACCCGGATCGTCTCGCTCACCATTACCGAAGGCGGCTACAACTTCGCCGCCACCACCGGCGAATTCATCGCCGACAATCCGGAGATCCGCGCCGATCTCATCCCGAATGCCTTGCCCGCCACGGTATTCGGGCTGATCACCGAAGGGCTGAGGCGGCGTCGCGCGCGCGGCATCACACCGTTCACCGTGCTGTCCTGTGACAATATCGAGGGCAATGGCCACGTCGCGCGCCGCACATTCGGCGCCTTCGCACGGCTGCGCGATCCCGAACTGGGCGACTGGGTCGAGCGCGCGGTGCAATTCCCGAATTCGATGGTGGACCGCATCACCCCGGTCACCCCACCGGGGACATCGGCGGAGCTCGCGCGGCGCTACGGCGTGACCGATCGCTGGCCGGTGGTAACCGAGCCGTTCACCCAATGGGTCATCGAGGATTCGTTCTCGCTGGGCCGACCGGCACTCGACGAGGTCGGCGTGCAATTCGTCAGCGACGTCGCGCCCTATGAGCTGATGAAACTGCGTCTGCTCAACGCGAGCCACCAGGCACTCGGCTATCTCGGATATCTGAGCGGCTACCGGCTCGTCCATGAAGCCGCGCAGGATCCGGTCTTCCGGCGATTCCTGATGCGCTACATGGACCGCGAAGCGACCCCGACCCTGCACCCGGTGCCCGGGGTCGACCTGGATCGATACAAGCACACCCTGATCGAGCGCTTCGCCAACCCCGCGATCGGCGATACCATCGCCAGGCTGTGCGCCGAATCCTCGGACCGGATCCCCAAGTGGCTGCTACCGGTGGTCCGTCGGCAACTCGCCACGGGTGGCGAGATCACCTGTGCCGCAACGGTAGTCGCGGGCTGGGCGCGCTATGCCGAGGGGATCGACGAAGACGGCGCACCGATCGAGGTGGTCGACGCGCTGCGCGAGCGCCTGGTACCGCTGGCCCGTCGCCAGCGCGACGACCCCACCGCATTCCTCACCGATCGCTCGATATTCGGCGATCTCATCGATGCGCCACGCTTCGTCGACGCCTATACCGCGGCCCTGAGTTCACTGCACACCAAAGGATCCCGAGCCACCTTGGCCGAGCTGATTTGACGCTGCGTCCCCGCGCGGCTCGCGAATGATCGTCCGCCCCAGGGCTTAGTTCTCGGCGACCTCGGCGAGCCGGTCGATCGAGGCTTGCAGTCTGTCAGCGGTGGTCGCCCGCGCACGGCGGAACCGATTCTCGTCGGTCAAACCCGACCAGTCGTAGGTGTGCGTGACCCGAGTATGTGCCGGATCCAGCGGTTCGAGCTCCCAGCGCCACAGGTGCCCCGGGGGCTGCTGCTCCGGTTCCGCGGGCAGCCAGGCGATTCGACGTCCCTCCTCGAACTCCACCACATGATTCTCCCGAACCGACCCCTTGGTAGTCGTCATGAGAAACATATCGCCCACCGCCCGCACGCGTTGACCAGCCGCTGCCTGCGCCAGGTTCGCATTGCCATCCCAACGCGGCTGCTGCGAAGGATCAGCGATCAACTCGAAGATCTGCTCCGCCCCGGCGGCGATATCGTGACTGGCAGTGACAATCCGCGGAACTTCGGTGTCGTCGGTCATGATCCGATCGAAGCATCCGACCCCTGACTCGCGCCAGTCGAATACGGCGATATCGACCGGGATCGCCCTGCGCCGACGGACGTCAGCGGCAGCTGCCCGGCTCACCGCGGAACCATTCCGCTATCAGCTATCCGCTGAGCGGTATCTGCGTGCGGCGCAACGCTAGCCCGGCGCAGCGGCCGAAGCCGCTGCGCCGGACTACCGATTCAGAAGATCTGCAGCGGAGGGGATTTCGAGAAGCTGACGGGGAGGGCGACCAACGCGCGCTGGAATGGGCCCGGGCGCCAGCTCAGCTCCTCGACGGGGACGGCGAGGTGTATTTCCGGGAGGGCGTCGAGTAGTTGATCGATGGCGTCCTGGACGATCAGTGATGCGAGCGATCGGGCCGGACAGGCATGCGGACCGGCGCTCCACGCCAAATGTGAGCGATTGTCGGTGTACACCCCGGTATTGATTGCGGGATCGTTATTGCAGCCGGTCATGCTGATGACCACCGGCTGGTGTGCGGGCAGCCATGCGCCATCGATCAGGATCGGCTGCCTCGGGAAGGTGACGCAGTAGTTCGACAGGGGCGGGTCGGTGAACAGCACCTCGTCCAACGCATCGCGGGTGGACAGGCTCCCGCCGAGAATGCCGCCCGCGATTCGGGTATCGGTCAGCATCAACCGCAGCGTATTGATGATCAGATTCTGGGTCGGTTCGATGCCCGCGCCATAGAAGCTGAGCACCTGGTGGATCATCTCGGCGTCATCGAGCTGCGCCGGATGGGCCAGCAGCCGCGAGACGATATCGTCGCCCGGCTCTGCACGTTTGAGGCAGACCAGGTCGAACATGGCATCGCCGACCATCTTATTGCCCGCTGCGGCATCTACGCCCTCGATCAGCGCGGCCATACCGGCGGCGGCACGCTGACCGATTTCCGGTGGGCAACCGAGCATCGCATTGATCACCGCGAAGGATAGCGGGAAGGCGTACTGGCTGATCAGATCCGCCGTGCCGACCTCGCAGAAGGAGTTGATCAGCGGAATGGCGATCTGCTCCACTGTGGAATGCAAAGCGAACAGGTCGATTTCGACGAGTGCGGCAACGGTCGCCTCGCGGTAGCGGGTGTGCTCGAGACCGGTGCTGCGAATTGCGGCCGGACGCCATTCGAGCATCGGCCGAACCGGGCAGTCATCGGGGACGCTCTTCTGCCAGGTCCGTGAATCGGCCGGAAAATGATCGGGATCATTGAGGATGCGCAGCGCCGTGTAGTAGCCGATCACCAGAGTGGCTGGCACGCCGGGCGACAGTTCCACCGGCACCAGGGATCCGTATCTACTGCGCATATCGCGGTACGCGGCATGCGGATCCGCGGCGAATTCCTCTGAGTACAGCGCAATTCGGGGACCGTCGGTATCGATCGGTGAACCGTGTGCGACCGGGTAGGAACGGGTGTGCGTTGCCGAATCTGGCGTGGTCAAGTGACGTAACTCCAGTCGATGAGCAGAGACGGTGAGCGGCGTGCATCGATGCGGCCCGCCCAGAGCAACAGTCAGCGTACGTGGAACCGCCACTGCGTCGCCCGTCGCAGTCACCATCCCTGGCCATGCCATATGTGACCGGCATTACAGTGGTTATGGGCAGACACGAAGGAAACCGATTGAGCACAGCAGCGCACGGCAACCCCTGGGTGGCCGTTCGACCGGACGACGACCTCACGCAGTTGGCACTGCGGATGTCGTCGGCGCACCGCTCCTTCCTCGACGGCGTCGACCGGCTGCCGACCGTGCGCCCCGACGGTGATTCGGTGCGTCCGGTGGTCCTGGATTCCTGGCGGCGCAGCCGCAATTCCGGCGTGGACCCGGACGGCTTCGGCGATGCGGTGGGCATCGACGATCTGGAACTGCAGCGCTATCGGGCCAACCATCCCACCGCGCTGATTCGGCCGATAGTGCGGAAGTTGCTGGTCGAAGATGCCGCCGAGGCCGGACTGCTGGTCGCGATCAGCGATGCCGGGGGCCGATTGCTCTGGGTCGAGGGCGATTCGAAGGTCAAAGATCGGGCGCTGGCAATGAATTTCATGGAGGGCGCCGACTGGAGCGAGGAACGGGTCGGCACCAATGCGCCGGGCACCGCACTCGCCCTCGACCATCATGTGCAGATTTTCGGGGCCGAACATTTCAGCCGGGTGGTGCACGAATGGAGTTGTTCGGCCGCGCCCGTGCACGATCCGCGCGGCGGCCAGATCATCGGCGCCATCGATATCACCGGCGGCCCGCGAGTCGCGGCGCCGGAGATGTTGTCGCTGATCCGGGCAACGGTGCTGGCCGCGGAATCCGAACTGCGGCTGCTCATGCTCGATTCGCCGCGACCGCTCGCTCTCCCGGCAGCACGGCTGCGGGTGCTCGGCTCGAACCGGCCGACCCTGACCCGCGGCGGCGAGCCGATCCGCCTGTCGCAGCGGCATGCCGAAATCCTATTGCTGCTGGCCGAGTATCCCGAGGGCCTCAGTGCCGACCACCTCGCCATGCTGCTCGACGAATCGGAGCTGGATCCGGTGACGGTGCGGGCGGAAATGTCGCGGGTGCGAAAGATGCTGGGCGCCAACGGTCTCGGCTCCCGCCCCTATCGGCTGCTGCTGGATCTCGATACCGATGTCGCCGAGGTTCGACGCGCACTCGCCCGCGGCGACACCGCGGCCGCATTGCGCGCCTATCCGGGTCCGATCCTGCCCCGCTCACTCGCACCCGGCATCGATGAACTGCGTGTCGAGTTGCGTGGCCGGCTGCGCGCGGCCCTGTTGACGGCGGGCGATCGCCGCCTGCTCGCCCGCTGGACCGGTTCGGTCGACGGCCGCGACGACATTGCCGCGTGGACCGCCTATCTCTCCTCGCTCGACCGCCGATCCTCGATGTACGCCCAGGTAGAGGCACAGCTGCGACTACTCGATCGCAAATTGGGCATCTGACCAGTTTGTTGCAACCGTGGTGCAACATGGACACTCATAGTGTTCTGGATCACACCTTAGTCAGCAGATCGAGGAGGATTCGATGACCGTATTCGCCCGCCCGGGAACACCCGACGCCGCCATGTCGTTCCAGGCCCGCTACGACAACTGGATCGGCGGTGAATGGGTCGCGCCCGTCAAGGGGCAGTACTTCGAAAACCCCACTCCGATAACGGGTCAAACGTTCTGCGAGGTTGCCCGCGGCACCGCCGAGGACATCGAACTCGCCCTCGATGCCGCGCACGCCGCCGCACCCGCGTGGGGTAGGACCTCGGTTGCCGAGCGCGCCATCATCCTGAATAAGATCGCCGACCGGATCGAAGAAAACCTCGACGCGATCGCCCTCGCGGAGTCCTGGGACAACGGCAAGCCGATCCGGGAAACCCTGGCCGCCGATATTCCCCTGGCCATCGATCACTTCCGCTACTTCGCCGGTGCGATCCGCGCCCAGGAGGGTTCGCTGTCGGAGATCGATGTCGATACCGTCGCATACCACTTCCACGAGCCGCTCGGCGTTGTCGGCCAGATCATTCCGTGGAACTTCCCGATCCTGATGGCCACCTGGAAGCTCGCGCCCGCGCTCGCCGCGGGTAATGCCGTGGTACTCAAGCCCGCCGAGCAGACTCCGGCCTCGATCCTGTTCCTGATCGGCCTGATCGGTGATCTGCTGCCGCCCGGTGTGGTCAATATTGTCAACGGTTTCGGCGTCGAGGCGGGCAAGCCGCTGGCCGCCAGCCCGCGGATCAAGAAGATTGCGTTCACCGGCGAAACCACCACCGGTCGCCTGATCATGCAGTACGCCTCGCAGAATCTGATTCCGGTCACCCTGGAACTCGGCGGCAAGAGCCCCAATATCTTCTTCTCCGATGTCCTCGCCGCGAACGACGACTTCCAGGATAAGGCCCTGGAAGGTTTCACCATGTTCGCGCTCAACCAGGGCGAGGTCTGCACCTGCCCGTCGCGTGCGCTCATCCAGGCCGATATCTACGACGAATTCCTGGCCGCGGCCGTGGTGCGGACCAAGGCCGTGCGGCAGGGCGATCCACTCGATACCGACACCATGATCGGCGCGCAGGCCAGCAACGATCAGTTCGAAAAGATCCTGTCCTACATCGAGATCGGCAAGGCCGAGGGCGCCACCCTGCTCACCGGCGGCGAGCGCGCCGACCTCGGCGGCGATCTGGCGGGCGGCTACTACGTGCAGCCGACGGTTTTCGCGGGCAGCAATTCGATGCGGATCTTCCAGGAGGAGATCTTCGGGCCGGTCGTCTCGGTGACCTCGTTCGCCGATTACGACGATGCCATCAAGATCGCCAACGACACGCTCTACGGACTCGGCGCTGGCGTATGGTCGCGCGACGGCGCGGTCGCCTACCGGGCCGGGCGTGATATCCAGGCCGGTCGGGTGTGGACCAACACCTACCACCAGTACCCCGCACACGCCGCGTTCGGCGGCTACAAGCAGTCCGGCATCGGACGCGAGAACCACCGGATGATGCTCGAGCACTACCAGCAGACGAAGAACCTGCTGGTCGGTTACGCATCGAAGGCGCAAGGCTTCTTCTGATGGCCGCAGTCCCCCGGCGCGTGCGCGCCACCGCGGCGGCGATGGATCTGCTCCGTCGCCTCCGCGGGCAACACGGGCCGCTGATGCTGCACCAGTCCGGCGGCTGCTGCGACGGTTCGGCGCCGATGTGTTATCCCGCAGGCGAATTCGTGGTCGGCGATCGCGATGTGCTGCTCGGCCTGCTCGATCTGCGCCTGCGAGCCGATGAACTGCCCACGACCGAGCCGGAGCCGGATGACTGTGCGCCGGTGTGGATTTCGGGTCCACAGTTCGCGGCGTGGCAGCACACTCAGCTCATCCTCGATGTGGTGCCCGGCCGCGGCTCCGGATTCAGTTTGGAATCACCCGAAGGACTCCGATTCCTCAGTCGTGGAAGGGTTTTCGAGGACGCTGAGCTAGTTGCGCTGGCCCGGACCGAGCCTGTGACCGGTGCGGGCTGGGAGCACGGTGCGCGTCCGATGGCGTCGAGCGAACCACAGGTGGTCACCGAGGCAGCCGACGCCTGCCCGGTGCCAGGTCGTCATCGCTGACCATCCCAGCGCATCGATGGCGAACGCAGCGCATCGGTTGCGGCGCGTCCAGCTAACCGTTCGCCTGCGCCGGTGCGGCCAGCACGCGCACCCCGATGGGAATCGGCGTGCAGCGAGTTGGATT
This sequence comes from Nocardia sp. NPDC004278, assembly GCF_053602975.1. Taxonomy (NCBI): domain Bacteria; kingdom Bacillati; phylum Actinomycetota; class Actinomycetes; order Mycobacteriales; family Nocardiaceae; genus Nocardia; species Nocardia sp. NPDC004278. The sequence goes on along the minus strand of NZ_JBSGEQ010000013.1, from coordinate 25,630 downwards.
CCCGTGCGGCACTGACGATTCCGGTTCAGATCTGGGAGCGCCGGTCGACGGCGACCATATCGAGCACCAGATCCTGCAAAACCCGGCGCGTGGTATGAGCTTGTGCGATCAAGGGTTCGGACGCTTCGGTCTCGGCCAGCTCCACCAGCCGATTCACTTGGTGACAGAGCGCAACGAGTCTGCGGATCGCTTGACGTCGCTCGGCGAGGTTCAAGGTGTCGGTGGCCATACTCAGCAGATCGCGCCACCGCCGCCGACTGTTTCGCCAAAGTTTGCCGGCCCACTGTGGCTCCAGCAATATCAACGCAACCGGATCATCGCTTCACAGACCGCCGATGAGTCAGTACCGGAACGGATCGCCCACCGCACCGACCACTTCCGCGCTCGCCTGCCGCACCCAGCTAGCTCCTGCTGTATCCAGCTCCAGGGCGGGGGTCCGAACATAGCCGAATGGTTGTCGCCCAAGCCGTATGACTGCGCTCGGCGAGCAGTCGGAGGGGGGAAGGACAGCAGTCTAGCTGGGGCGGGCATTAGATCCGTTGGATGGTTGCGAGCCAGGCCGGTGCACCATCGTCGTGGAATCGCGTCTGAATCCGGTCCGGCTCGATGGCGGCGACCTGCCAACCAGCGCCGGCGCCGAACGCCGCACTCAGCTCTTCCCGACCGACCGGGTGTGGGCCGGTATCGGGACCAATGTCACTGAAGCACAACACATACAGGGTTCCACCGTGCTCGGTCACCGACGCCAGGCTCGCCACGTACCGTGCTCGCTCGTCCCCGTCGAAGGTGTGGAACAGTCCGCTGTCCAGCACCGTGTCGAACCTACGCCCCAAACGCTCCAGCCGAAACGCATCAGCCGCGCCGAACTCGACCTCGATCCCACGGTCCCGGGCCTTCTGCCGGGCGATCGCCAGTGCCGTCTCGGCTATATCGAACCCGAGCACCGACAAGCCGAGCGAGGCAACGTATAAAGCGTTCTCGCCGGTCCCGCAACCCGCATCGAGCACGGCTCCGACGAATCCGCCTGCGGATGCCACACGCACTATCGCTGGTTGCGGCCGGTCGATATCCCATGGCGCTGGACCGTCGTGGTACGACGCATCCCACGGCAGCCCGGTCATCCGTTCGTGACTGGTCGGATGCCGACCACCGAACGGATCATCGGCGCGGGTTCCCGATTGCTCCGACAACTTCGTCACCTCCCTGCGACTGGTCTTCTCACCTCATCGTGGCACGCCGATCGACGGGTCTCGACGATTGCGAGCCGGGTACTCACACCAGTTTCGAATGCACCGTTAGCCGAGCTGAGCCGTCGGCGGGTAGCACATCCCGGCGCCGATCGCCCGGTGCGTTTGCCGTCGGTTCCGCATGCGTGGATGCAGCTGTATACGCCGACCGATGATGCGGCGTGGGGGAAGCGGGAGTTGTTTCGCCGCGCCCACGCCGAACACGCAAGAGAGTGGGATCGCTTGTGGCAGTCCGCCATCGAGATCCCCGGCCGCGACGACAATCGGGACTGGATCCGGCCCGCACTCAGACCCAGCTCGCCGATTCCGGGATGACCCCGTTGGCGCGGGCATTGGCATCGATGATGTCGCGGAGCCAGGTGGTCAGCCCGGGCTCGATGGCATCGTAGAAAGCGGCGAATTCCGGGTCGGCGGTGTATGTCCGGGCTATGCAGACGTGCATCGCGTGGGTGCAGTCGAAGTAGGTGTCGATCGATGCGCGGTGCCGCTCGGCCAAAGCGTTGGCCCGATCGCTTCCGGGGCGCACGCCGGCGCGCTGGGCCGCGGCCAGATCCGCGTTCAATGCCGCCACGCCGACGGCGATCTGCTGCCAGTCTTCGGCGGTTCTGCCCGCGGCGCGTTCGGCGTACTGGGCCCACTGGTGCGTGTCGCCCCAGCGGTCGTGTGCTTGCGCGGCCCAGCCGGGTTGCCACTGCTCGCCGAAGATCGCGACCTGCTCATCGGCCGAGAGCAGGATCCCGGACTTTCTGGCCTCGATCATGCGGTCCATGGCGTCCGCCATCTGGTGCAGGCGGGCAGCGCGCTCGCGAAGCGAATCGCGCTGCGCACGTAGCGATGCCGACGCATCGATGGCCGGATCGTCCAGTATCGACTTGATGTCGTCGAGAGGTAGGCCCAGCTCACGGTAGGTGAGCACCCGTTGGATCCGGGACAGGTCGGCATCCGTATAGAGCCGGTATCCGGCGTCGGTGCGCTCGGACGGGCAGACCAGCCCGACGGCATCCCAATGATGCAGCGTCCGGATCGTGACGCCCACCCGGGATGCGGCGGCACCGACGGTGAGACCGGCGGCGTCATCGAGATTCACACCATCCAGTCTGACATTCACGCCGGGCGATGCCACCGACCTCATTGCTTCGGCCCTTCGATTCCGATGGACCGCAGCCACTCGGCCTCGGCGCTGTTCGGGTCGTAGGGCCGCGCCGCCGTCATGATCACCCGGGTGTTGTCCGGTGTGCGGACCTCCAGTTCCACCGAGTTCCACGGCATCATCCGCGGCCCCGTCGTACAGCCGGGCAACACCAGCTCACACGCCGCCGCGATCTCGTCGAGCTGACTCAGCACGCACGCGAAGCTCACGCTGTGCGCCGTCGGCTCGGCCGGGCGCTCGTCCGGCACGAGCAAGACGTCCTGGAACGCCCAGCGCCGCAGATGCGTCACCTGCCCGGGGGCGGTGAACAGGTCGAAGAAGCCGAGTCCGCGAACCCAGAAGTCCACCGACGCAGCCAGATCGGGCGTCGGCACCGTGACGAACATCGGCATCCCATAGATGCCGCGGAAAAGCTCCGGAGCCACGGCGTCGAGGGCGGGCACGGGAACCGGACTGAATTCGAATGCGGGGTAGGTTTCACTCACCACGACATCGTCGAGCCTGACGCAGCGTCAGGGTCAAACCCCTACGCCAGGGGGCCATCTGCGGGACGATGAAGGCCATGACCGAATCCGCCACACGCACGCTCGATCGGCTCCGGACGGACCTGCAGGAGTATGCGCGCCTAGCCGAGGCCCGCTATGACCCTGCGGTCGTGGACCCGGTGCTGGACACACTCGCCGATCTGTGGACCAACTCCGTCGTCGGTGTGCGCACGACGACGCATCCGGTGCCCGAACGCGAGATCAACGCTCGGGTGATGCATCCGGGCGCCCCCACCGATCTGATCGAAAGACTCTGTGACGCCGGACTTCTCACCTACACCGGACATCCGATGGAGCAGTTGCTCGCCGAGATATCGGCCGCCGTGCCGGTCCGTTCGGGTGTCGATCTCGCACTCGCCGGTGGTGTGCAGAAGATCTGGCTGGTCTTCCCCGAACTACTCGAGGTGGAGCGGATTCTCGGATTCTCCGGGATCCCCGACTCGGCCCGCGCCAGCGCCGAGCACCTGACCCGATATGGCGGCCAAATCGGCATACTGGCAGTCGATTTCGACGCCGGCACGATGAATCTCTACTCGAACGTCTTCGCGCCGGGCACCCTCGCTCCCGCGGATATCGCCGGAATTCTGGCCGAACTCGACTTCGTCCCGGCCGACGACGCCGAACTGGCACTCCTCGGGCGCACCTTCAACCTCTACCGCACGTTTTCCTGGACATCCCCACGCATGCAACGGATTTGCTTCCCGGTGCGCTGCGAGCCATCGAGCTTCCCGACCCACCTCGACCCGGTCCTGAACCGTTTCGTCGACGGAGCACCATTCGCCGACCCCGACACCCGAGGATTCGTCTTCTACGCCGCTTACGGCCCGGACACCCGCTACTACAAGATCCAGGCCGAATACGCCGCCGCCGGCCAAGCCACCTTCCCCGGCGGAACCGCGCCCAGCCGCACCTAGCGCTCCACTGCGTCAACGACCGCATTGACGCAACCATTCGGTTGCTATAGATTTATGGCAACCGAATGGTTGCGACATGAGGAGGTGCCCCGATGGGATTCCCGGATCGAATCGAACGCAGTGTGCACATTGATCAGCCGCTGGAGCGGGTGTGGGCCGCGATCACCACAGCCGAAGGGCTCGGCAGTTGGTTCGGCGACAGCGCGGAGGTCGACATGCGCGTCGGCGGCACCGCGAAACTGGCCTGGGCGGGCGGCAACGCGGCGGAACTTCGCATCGAACGACTCGAACCGCAGACGACCTTCGGCTACACCTGGCCCATCCACGGACTTCCCGATAGCGACCCGCGCCGCACGTATGTCGAGTTCACGCTGACACCGAACGGCACCGGCACCACCGTCACCGTGGTCGAAACCGGCTTCGCGCAGCTCGAGCCGGACGACCACCGCAAGGCATTCGACGGCAATACCGACGGATGGGCGAAGGAATTCGCCAAGTTGGTCACCTATCTCCATGGCTGACCGCGCGTCCGAAGCCGTCGCGGAAGCTGTATTCGCGGCCCTGGCGGATCCGAACCGGCGCGGTATTCTCGCCGCGCTGGCGGAGGCCGGGCCGACCACCGCGACGGATCTGGCCGCCAAACTGCCGATCACCCGGCAGGGCATAGCCAAACACCTTGCGCTGCTCGCCGATGCGGGTCTGGTGGCAGCCGAACCCGGTGAGCGGCGCCGGATCCGCTATCGCCTCCAGTCCGGTCCCATGCAGGTCGCCCAGCAGTTCCTGGCCGCGCTGGCCCGCGATTGGGACGACCCGCTCGCGGCACTGCGCCGACATCTGCAATAGCCGTTGGCAAGAAAGGAATCATCATCATGACAAAAGTCTCCGACAGCGAAATTCTCATCACCGGTGCCAATCGTGGCATCGGAAAAGCATTGGTCGATGAGGCCCTGCGCCGCGGTGCCCGGCGGGTTTACGCCGCTATGCGCGTGCCGGTGCCGCACGCGGATGAGCGCGTCACGCCGCTGACTCTCGACATCACCGACGCGGACCAGATTCAGCGCGCGGTCGATGCGGTCGAGTCGCTGGATATCCTGGTCAATAACGCGGGCGTGGCGATCTACGACGATCTGACCGACCCGGCGGTAATCCAGCAGCACCTCGATGTGAATCTGTTCGGCCCACTCACCGTAGCCCACGCATTCCTGCCATTGCTGACCCGTTCGCAAGGTGCCATCGTCAACAACATTTCGATGAACGCAATCGCCGCCTTTCCGCTCGTTCCCGGCTATTCGGTCTCGAAGGCGGCGGCGTTCTCGATGACGCAATCGCTGCGCGCCCAGCTCGCCGACGAGGGCATACGGGTACACGCCGCGCTGACCGGTCCGACCGACACCGAGATGTCGCGGGAGTTCGACGCAGTCAAGGCCACCGCGGCGCACGTGGCACGAGCCATCTTCGACGGTTTCGAAGCGGATGAGGACGATATCTTCCCCGACCCGGTGTCAGCGGCCTTAGCCGAAGGGTGGCGCAGCGGCGTCGCCAATGCCGTCGCGACCGAATTCGCATCGATCGCCCAAGCGCTACGCAATTCCTCGGCCGCCTGATCTTGTAGTAAGCCTCCCGCAGCGGCACTGTTCCGATCACCTCGGACCAGTGCCGTTGCCGTACCCATCCCGGTTTTCCTCGGGGAAGCTAGTTCTCGCCTGCGGTTCGAGCGGTGGAAATACCGAAACAGCCAGCACACAGCGCGAAAATCAACTTATTCGGCAGCACCACCTCGAACGAGGAAACCCTGCGGGGCGGCGAATCTACAACTGATCGACTGTCACCAAAGGCTGCCGCTGACAGCGGTTTTCGGTGTCTTTCCAGGTGTGCCGAGCGGTTCCCGGCCCAGCCGAGGTGGTTACATGCTCTGGGGCAGGGTGGCGAATTGCTGCTCGAGTCCTTTTGTCACGCCCTTACGCCAGGCATCGGCCAACTCTCCCGACACAGGGTCGGGGAAGATGTCCTCGTCACCGGCCTCGACCCCGTCGAAGATCGCGTGCGCGACAGACTCTGGAGATGCCATCGGAATCGGAATGTCGAGGTTCGCGTTCATGTCGGTTGCGACGGGCCCAGGCAGGACGCCGTGGACGGTGATGCCTTCTCCGGCTAGGCGCATCCGCAGAACTTGGGTCGCAGAGAATGCAGCGGCCTTGGAAATCGCGTAGGACGGACTGAACGGTGGCGGGGCGAGGCTCGCCAATGACAGCGTGTTGACGATTGCTCCGCCGGCGCGGGTCAGCGCGGGCAGCAAGGCCTGAGTCACGGCGAGGAGGCCGAAGAGGTTGACCGCGAGCTGCTGTTCGAGGACGGACTGATCGCTGAGATCATCGAAGGTAGTGACGCCAGCGTTGTTGATCAGGATATCTAGTGATTCGACCGCGCCGACCGCCTGCTGAATCCCCGTCCGGTCGGTCACGTCCAAAGTCAGTGGTGTGACACGCTCGTCGGTGTGCGTGAAGAGCTTCCGCGTCCCCACGTAGACGCGTCGCGCATCCCTTTTCAGGGCCTCCTCGACCAGAGCGCGCCCGATACCGCGATTACCTCCGGTGATCAGCACCGCGCTGCCTGCGATTTTCGCCATGTTGACGATCCCTTTCATGACTTATCTGGATGGCTGTTATGGAGCGAGTTTCGTCAGCGCGGAGTCGCTGCGGCTTTCTCCTTCGAGAGGGCGAGGGCTTGGGGGTCTTCATCGGGTTGACCGGTGCCGGTGGTGACCAAGTCGCGGAGGCTCTTGTCGATATAGAAGGTCCAGCCTTTGCGGCAGGCTTCGAAGCATTCGAATACGGGGGTGAGGCCGACGTGGGTGAAGCGGAGTTCGGTGGTGTCGGCGGATCGAGTGATATCGAAGCGGATTTCGGTGTTGTTCCATTCGGTTTGGTCGTCGACGAGCGTGATCTGGGCGTCGAGGACGCGCCAGACGACGTGGTCGTGGGGGACCACCTCGGTGACCTCGATGGTGGATCGGTGCACGCCCGGAACCTCGTAAGTGAAGACGTCTCCGGGCTTTTCGCTGCGTCCGACGAGTGCCTTCGACCACCAACCGGGAACGTCGAGCACGGCATTGAAGACGGTTTCGGGGGTCTGGTCCACGGCGAACGTCGTCGTGAAGTTCTGCACGTTCATGGGTTTCTCCCTGAGGGGGTATATGAATCGGCTGCGACATTCAACCGATGGGTTGACAGTAGGCTTGGAGGACGGGATAGTCAACCATGTGGTTGAGGATTCTTCGGAACAGCTCGACGTGGTGTTCCATGCGCTGTCGGACTCCACGCGCCGCTCGATGCTGCACACCCTGGCGCGCCGCCAATGCAGCGTCGGCGAGTTGGCGGCGCCGTTCGACATCTCGCTCGCGGCGGCGTCGAAGCACATCAAGGTGCTCGAGCGGGCCGGGCTGGTGCGGCGCACCGTGCACGGGCGCACGCACCTGTGCCGACTCGATCCGCGTCCGCTCCGAGATTGCGCTGGATGGATGGACTTCTACGAACGCTTCTGGAACCAGAGCCTCGACGCCCTGGAAACCGCACTGCTGCAGGAGGATCGAGATGAGTGAATACGGCGAGGTCGTCGAACCGGGCACAGTCCGCATCGAACGGCTGCTGCCCGGACCGATCGAACGGGTCTGGGCATACCTGACCGACATCGACAAGCGCGCGACCTGGCTGGCCGGCGGGCTGTTCGAACAGGCCACCGGCGGCCGGATCGAACACGTGTTCCGGATCCACGAACTCACCGGCGAGGGCGATCCGGCCGAGGTGGCCGACCGCAAGCACGGCGAGGTGCTCGAATGGGATCCCCCGCGCCTGCTCCGCCACACCTGGAGCACCGGCGGCGGCCTCGCCGACTCGGAAGTGACCTTCGCGCTCGAGGAGGCCGGCGACAAGGTCTGCCTGACGGTCACCCACCGCAGGCTGCCGACGCGCGGCGAGATGCTGAATATCGCCGCAGGCTGGCACACCCACCTGGACATCTTGCGAGCCAGGCTCGCCGCATGCCCACCCGACATGTACTGGCCGAAGTTCAATTCCCTTCGCGCAGATTACGAACCGATGCTCCCCGCCAATTGGGCTGGTCGCAGCTGATCTCGGCGACCGCCGAGCCCACCACACGTCGCCCGATCAGATCACCGCCGAATTCGGCGTTACCCGCCCCACCATCTACCGTCACCTCAATAGGCGAACCCGTAGCCTCGCCGCCCTGATTGCCTGCGTCTAGCCGCCGTCGGCGAAGACCAGCGCGAGGGCGGCGAAAGCGGGCACCTACAGCGGCCAGCAGGCGGTGGGCAGCGTCATGATGCCAATGATCGGCGCCAGTGGTGGCTGCGCGCGACAACCAGTCCGGACACGGTTGCGTTCAGCACCCATGAACAGAATTCGAAGGGGCAACACCGATGCATCGAAAACGCCTCGGGTGGTTGGGGAAGTGCCGCGACCGGACCCGTCCGACCCCGACCCTCAGCTGGCGATCTCGGTGATCTCGCGATGTGGGTGCAGGCTGCGGAATTTACTGCCGTGGAAGATCAGCGGCTCGGCGTCGGCGCGGGCCGCGAGGCGGTTGATCCGCAGAATGACCACCGTGTGGTCGCCCGCGGGGATGCGGGCTTCGACCGCGCCTTCGATCCACGCCGTCGCACCCTCGATGAAGATCGCGCCGGCCGCGCCGCGCTGCACATCCACATTATGGAAGCGATTGCCGTTGCGGTTGCTCAGTGCCCGAGCCGCATCCTCCTGATCGGTGCCGAGCAGACTCAGACCGAGGTGCGTGGCGGTATCCAGCTTCGGCCAGGTCGCCGAACTGTTCTGCACGCAGAATGACACCAGTGGCGGATCCAGCGAGACCGGAACGAAGGTACTCACCGCCAAACCGTGTGGTGTGCCCTCGATTTCGGCGCATACCGCGACCACCCCGCTGGGAAAGCTGGCGAATACGCGACGCAGTCCGGCGCCATCGGACGGAAACTCGAATAGCTCATACATGGTCGGCCGCCTTCGAACTCAGTGCCGCGGCGACGGGCCGCCAGCGGGTGGTATAGCGCTCTATGGCGCCGTCTTCCTGAAATGTGCGGTCCGATAGATAGAGACCGGGCAATGCGGCCGTCGCACCGAGCTCGACCAACACCGGCTTCAGCAGCAGGTCCGGCGCGAGTGCATGCGTCGGGCCCGCGCCGAGCATGAGCGGCACCGCCACGACATCGGCCAGGCCGGTACCGCCTTCGAACTGTTCGAGGAACAGCTTCAGCAGACCGGTGTAGGTGGCCTTGAAGGTCGGACTGGCGAAGACCACCAGCTCTGAACCGGCCACCGTGCGCACAGCAGCGGCGACATCCGGGTCACCCCAGGACAGCAGGCCAGCGCCGAAGGAGACCAGATCGATCACCTCCGGTGCCACGTCCGAGCGCAAACCCTCGGCGACCAGCGTTGCCGCGGTCAGCGTACGGGAGGCGGGCTTCGGATTGCCGACGACGACGGTAACTGTCACTTCCGTATCCTCTTCTCGCTCAGCTCAGATCACGCCGTGCGGCGGCGGCGCGATGTCGTGCAGCAATGCCCTGCCGATGTGCTGATACTTCCACCACACCGGATCGTGCAGGGTGTGCATGCGGACATTGCGCCAGTACTGGTGCAGGTTCAGATCCGCAGCGGCACTGCGTGTTCCGCCCACCTCGAACAGCGCGGCCGAAACTTCGTTGGCCGCGCGATCGGCGAGTATTTTGGCGGTGGTGAGGGCCAGCGATGCTGGGGCGACGAATGAGTGGCTGTGCGGAATCTGCGCGATATTCGGGTCGGCGGCCGCCAGCACGCGCACCACCTCGGCCACCACGCTCGGCGGGAGATCCGCTCCCCCGAATGCCGCGGGCGCCGTGATCGCGAGCAACCCACCCGCCGCGAGTCGATCCACCTCGGCGAATGGCAACTCTCGCCCGAGATCACGTGCCGCGGCTCCGGCTGCGAACTCCGAAGCCAACTGCGCAACAACAGAATACGCCTGTGCCGCGGATTCGATGCGGTCGGCGGCGATCGCGGTCATCAGTGCCCGACCCCGGCGGGCCTGCGCGCACCCAGTTCCCGGACCAGCGGCAGCACCTTCGCACCGAAGTACTCGACCTCCTCCTGGAGGGGCAGGAACCCGGCAAGCGTCAGGTTCGCACCGAGTTCCCGGTAGGCCACGACGGGTTGCACCAGGTACGCGAACCGGATCCGATCGGCGATCTGCTCTGTGGTCATGATTGCTCCATTCGGTGTCGGCGCGCGCTCCTTCCACTCCAGCACCGCAAGCCGACCGACAGGAGGGTTTGAATCTGCGCGATCGGATGGGGGTAGCGATCACCCCGACCGCCACCTGCCACGAACACGCTATCGACTCAGGTTGGCGAGCAGGAAGTCGCGGGCGACGCCGGATGCTCGGTCGAACTGCTCCTCGTACACGGCGAAGTGCGTGCCGGGGATCAGCGCCAGCTGTTTGGGTTCCAGCGCCTCGGCATAGCTCTGCAGGGCGATATCGGTGGGTGTCAGGGTGTCCTGATCGGCGATCACCATCAGTAGGGGCGTCGGAGATACGCGGCGCAGGAACGCCTCCGGGGCATAGGACTGGAACTTGTCGACACTCGACAGGGTGACCTCGTTGCGCCAGGTGGGGACCTGCGGGCCATTGGCCATCAACCAGTGGTAGACCTCGATACCGGGCATGGCGACGAGTTCGGTCGGATCATCGGAGGCCGCCTTGATCGTCTCGTACGGTTTCCCGGCAGCGCGAGCCAGGCGGTCGGCGGCAATGGCCCCGTGCACTGCGGGCAGCATGATGGTGGGCACTAAACTGCGAAAGTTGGCCCAGCCGTTCGAAAGTGGCACCTGCGATACCACGGCGCGGACCCGCCGGTCGGTCGCCGCGACGACCAGAACATGGCCGCCCGCGAAACTGGTTCCCCAGATGCCGATCCGCTCCGGATCGATACCGTCCAACGTCTGTGCGAAGGTGATCGCATCGCGGTAACCCTCGATCTGCGCGGTGGGGTCGACCTCGTAACGCGGTTCGCCATCGGAGGTCCCGAATCCAGGGTGGTCGTAGACGAGACAGGCCAAACCGGCAGCGGTGAATACCTCGGCGAACGGCGCAACCCACTCCTTCACGCCCGCGAAGCCGTGCGTCATCACCACCAGCGGCGCGAGACCCGACGTCCGCTCGGGCCGGTACAGCCACCCCCGCAATGTCACTGCGCCACTGGTGAATTCGACATCGACACGCATCGCGATTCCTCCCATTGCACCGTCTTTGCACCCAACGTACGGCCTGGGTGATCGAATGTCGAAGGTTCGTCTTCGACCACAACTCGACAGCCACTGGGCCGCAATCGAGTTCGGCCGTGGACACAGGGTGCCCGAGGCGCCGTCCTCCGACATCGCGACCACGCCTCAGCAGTCATGGTCGCCGCCGGTGGGTCACGGCAGTCGGATCCAGGACGCATCGAGCAACGGGTCGTGCGGCATGGACACCGGCCGGATGCGATCGGGGACCAGCCATCCCTGCCGCCCGCTCGCGGTGAATTCCGAATAGGCCGCCGGTTGGTAACCGGTACGATGGCGTGATCGAGCAGAGGTTCAAGAATCAACTTGAATTGCAACGAACCAGGCTGCGCGATACCGAGATTCATCGCGCCCGCGAGTACATCTATTCCATTCTTCGACTATCCGCGGATCCACGGTCGTACCGGGGTCGGAGCAATCGGCGAACAGGAAGGTTCGTGCGTCAAATTGGAGGAAGGTACAAAGATATCCACGCTAACTGGGTCGATCTTTGGACTTCTTGCTCCTAGCTGCACCATCGTCGAAAACGATGTACTTGGCCCCTACGCCCGATTTCGAAGCCAAGTGGCCCGTAGGCGGGGCCGACTGGAGAACCGCGATGACCAGCGCGATTGCGCGGTCCAAACCGCATCCCGAAGCGCGAATAGGCGAATATCGCCGGCTCGAGCAGATGCTCCGGCTCGGTCGCTGAGACAATGGCAGTGCAGGGAAGTCCTGAGTCGATTGCGCCGGACAATCAAGGTAATGCCATGTCATGCCATGTCACGGTCCGATTTCCGGGTTGGCCACCGATGCATTACTGGGCCAACTCCATTGCAGCGCACACTTTCGCAAAAGCAATGTATGCACTGAGATTGGCGACAATTCAAATCGATCACGATATGCGCGAAGCGCTACAGCCCCTGCCTTGTCAGCGGCTCTGGCTATGAACAAATCTGACTGATGCCTGCCGCTGCATCTCAGATCTCCGACGAGGTCCGATCCTGGGCACGGGTAAACCTCAGCGTGACGAGCTGAAATGGCCGCAGCCGCAAGCGAACTCCCGCGCCCTCCCGGCTCGCGGGGGTGTCCCCCGGCAGCGGCCGCTCCAGCAGATCGCAGACCTGGAACTCGGTGAATCCGAAGCCGATGGCCACCAGCGCCGAGGCACGACCACCGTGCGCCTCATAGACCCGTAGCACTACATCGCCGCTTCCGTCGTCGGCGAGTTTGACAGCACTGGTCACCACGGCGGCATTGTCGATGCTGAACAGCGGTTCGACGGCCGCGGCAACGCCCGGCCGCAACGGCATGAGGTTGATGCGGTAGCCCTCGCGTACCGCGTCCCCGATCGATGCGCCCGGGATCAGCGAGTGCCGGAAGTGGTGTGCACCGTGGTCGGTCTCCGGATCGGGAAAGCGCGGTGCCCGCAAGAGCGAAACCCGCAGTGTTGTCGTCGTCCCGCCATCGGCTCGGACAGTGCGGGTGACGTCGTGTCCGTAGGTGGAGTCGTTGACGAGCGCCACACCCCAACCCGGCTCGGCGAAGTGGACGAACCGGTGGTTACATGCCTCGAACTTCGCGTACTCCCAGCTGGTGTTGGTATGGGTGGGCCGGAACATATGCCCGAACTGAGTTTCGCAGGCATAGCGGTCGGCGTGAATGTCCAGGGGAAAGGCCAGTTTCAGGAACTTCTCCGTCTCCCACCATTCGACGCTGGTGTCGATGTCGAGGCCGCGCACGCCCGGCCGCAGTGCCAAGGTCTGCTCCACCTTGGAGGACCCGAACGAGCGCCCCACCCGTACCACCGCTGCGGCTGACGAATCCGTGTCCACCGCAACGAAATCCGCTTCGGTGAGGTCGGTGACCTGGTTTCGATAGAAGAGATCGACATCCCACGCATCCCACGCGTTCGGGAAGTCCGGGTGCAGCTGTAGCAGGTTCGCGACCGAACCCGGCGCAAGCGTCTCGCGCCGCGCCTCCAGGTCGAATACCGACACGACAAGGCCGCGGTCATCTACTTCGACCCGCAACAGCCTGTTGTCGAGGACGAACCCGCCGCCCACTCGCTCGGCCACCGAGCACGGGTGCCCCGCCGCCATTGCGGCCGCCCCACCGGCCGGGACCGATTGCCAGGTGTGCGGCGCCGGGTTGAAGATATTCGGTCCGGTCCGCTCACCGCCGAGCACCCATTGGGCCCGTTCGATGACCGTCGTCAGCTCCGCGACCACCGCCGCGTAGGTCTGCTCCGCCTCTCGGTGCACCCATGCGATAGACGAACCCGGCAGGATGTCGTGAAACTGGTTCAGCAGCACCGTCTTCCAGATCCGGTCCAGTGCCGCATAGGGGTATTCGCGGTTCTTCCGCACCGCCGCCGTCGCGGCCCATAGCTCGGCTTCCTGCAGCAGGTGCTCACTGCGCCGGTTCCCCTGCTTGGTCCTGGCCTGACTGGTCAGCGTGCCGCGGTGTAGTTCCAGGTACAACTCCCCCACCCACACCGGCGGGTTCTGATATTCGGCCTCGGCCTTGGCGAAGAAGTCGGCGGGCTTGTCCCACAACACCTTCGGCGAGCCCTCCAGGTTCCGCATCCTGGCGGCCTTGGCGACCATCTCCCGCGTCGGCCCGCCACCACCGTCGCCCCAGCCGGTGGGTGCCAGTGACATGGACGCGCGGCCCTTGTCCTTGAAATTTCTTGCGGCGTGCGCGATCTCGCGGCCCTGCATCGAGCAGTTGTAGGTGTCGACCGGCGGAAAATGGGTAAAGATCCGGCTTCCGTCGATGCCCTCCCACAGGAAGGTGTGGTGCGGAAACTGGTTGATCTGACTCCACGAGATCTTCTGTGTCAGTAGCCATTTGCACCCGGCGGCCCGGATGATCTGCGGCAGCCCGGCGGCGAATCCGAACGTATCGGGCAGCCATACCTCCTCGCTCTCGACACCGAACTCCGCCAGGAAGAACCGCTTGCCGTGCACGAACTGCCGTGCCATCGCTTCGGAGCCCGGCATATTCGTATCCGACTCGACCCACATGCCGCCGGTCGGCACGAACCGTCCCTCCGATACCGCGCTCTTGACCTTCGCATACACCTCGGGGCGATGCCGCTTGATGAAGTCGTATTGCGCGGCTTGGGACATCGCAAAGATGAACTCGGGCTCCTCGGCCAGCAGCGCGGTCATATTCGCGGTGGTGCGCGCCACCTTGCGCACCGTCTCGCGCAGCGGCCACAGCCATGCCGTGTCGATGTGCGCATGCCCGACCGCGGATATCTTGTGCGCGGACGCCACCGCTGGCGCGGCCAGCACGTCGACCAAATATGCGCGCGCCGCCGCAGCCGTGGAGTTCACGTGCTGCAGATCGACGGCATCGAGCGCGCGCTCGATCGCCCGCACGATGTCATAGCGGCGGGCGGGATCCTCGGGCATCTCGTGCATCAGCTCGCCGAGTACCTCCAGATCCTGGACCAGCAACCAGACCTCTTCGTCGAAGACCGCCAGGTCCAGCCGACCCAGCCGATACTGCGGCTCGTCACCGGCGGTGGATTTGTCGCCGAGCATGGTAGGCGAGAAGGGAATGATCGGGTTCGAAGCCGCCTCGACGTGCAACACCACGTGCTCGCCGCCGACCGCCGCAGACGCAACCCGCACCCACTGGTTACGCGGATGCAAACCCTTGACCGGCGATCCATCCGACCGATAGACCAGGCCCTCGCACTGGAAACCCGTCATGTTCTGGTCGAAACCGAGATCGATGATCGCCTCGACGGTCTTACCCGCCCACGCGGCAGGCACCGTCGCCTCGACCGTGAGCCAACTGGTCCCCCACGGTGCGCCCCATCTGGCACCGGATCCGATCGGCGTCCGGGGCGCGGCCAAGCCCTCGGCGACCGGCACCGGCTCATCCGGTGCAACCCAGATGGACGCTTTCAGCGGCACCGACTCCGGATAGATCGCCGGAGTGATCCGCTCCGCGAGAACCCGGCCGAGGCGATTCTCGACCAACCGACGGTCATCGTGCATAACGCTGGCTCCCATCGGACCGGGGGCGTGATCAACGAACCGCAACCATTCTCCGACAGTGCGGCTATATCTCGGGCACATCGGCCATATTGCGCTGCACCGACTCGGCCGCGACACCAACGGCTGTGCTCCCACTCACACGCGCCTTGACCATCACATACATGTGAAGGTTTCAGCATACTGTTCATGAAGATAGGCATCACCACCTTCGTTACCGACGAGGGCATCAGCGGTCCGAAACTCGGTGTGGCACTGGAGGATCGGGGTTTCGAATCGCTGTTCCTGCCCGAACATTCGCATATCCCCGCGAGTCGGAAATCCCCCGCCCCGGGCGGAGGTGAGCTGCCACGGGAGTACTACCGCGCGCTGGATCCGTTCGTCACCCTCGGCGCCGTTGCGGCCGTCACCGAGCGGTTGCTCCTCGGCACCGGGGTCACCCTGCTGATCCAACGCGACGTCATCCACACCGCCAAACAAGTCGCCACGCTCGACCGAATCTCACACGGACGCTTCGTATTCGGCGTCGGCATCGGCTGGAATCGCGAGGAGATGGCCGATCACGGCACCGACCCCCGCACCCGCGGCGCGCTACTCGACGAGCAACTCGTCGCCATCCGCAAGATCTGGACCGAGGACCTCGCCGAATACCACGGCCGCTTCATCGATTTCGACCCGATGTACGCATGGCCGAAACCCGTACAGCAACCGCACCCGCCGATCTTGATCGGCGGCGGCGAGTCGGCGGCCGAACGCGCGATCTGCCACGGTGTCGGCTGGATCCCCACCGCAGTGGCCGATCCCGCCGCGATACCGGCCCAACTGGCCCTGCTCGACGGACACGACCTGCCGATCACAGTCGCATTCGCCGCAGCCGATCCGGCCCTACTCGACAGCTACGCCGAGGCCGGGGTGCAACGATTGATCCTCAGCGTGCCGACCCTCCCAGAATCGGAGACACTGCACGCCCTCGACGAAATCGCGAAAGCCGCCGACCGCTACCTGACCTGAAAATCTCCGCGTGCCGGTGGCTCGAAATCGTTCGGATCTCGCCGCCGGCCGCTGGAGTCGTAGCTGGCTACCGAGTACCGCTACGAACGAGGGCTGGGGCAATTTCGCGGGCGACGCGGTGGCCGGATTCGGCGGCTCCGTCCATGTATCCGGCCCACCGGATAGCGGTTTCGGCGCCTGCCCAATGCAGCGGGCCGACGGGTGTGCGCAGGGCCGGACCGGGTGCTCGGTGCGGTGAACGCGCCGTAACAGCTGCGGGTGAATTCCTCTGCGGCCCAGTCACGTTCGATGTAGGCGATGGGGTTGCGGACCTGCGGTCCGAAGTAGCCGACGCCGTCCATCAGGCGGCCTGCCCCGGCTCGTGATGGCGGTGCTCGCTTATCGGGATGGCCTCAGCTTCGAGCGATCACATCAGGCGAAGGTTGGTGCACCGCACATCAGGACCAACTCGCTTGCCGCAGGTCGAGCAGTCGGCGCTCGAGCCACCTGAGCTGGTGCTCAACCGAGACGTCCTGCTCTGGACGAGGTGGCTTGGAAGAGCCCCTTCGAGACCGCTTCCGCTGTATTCGATACCTATGACACAGTTCTCACCGTGCCGTTGAATGGTCTGCCGGACTGGTTGCCGGACTGGTGTGTGGACCAGTTGGGGGACGAGCCGATCAGCGTGCTGTTCGAGCTGCGGCGCATGTCGGCGGTTTTCGGGCTGCGGCTGGCCGGTGGGCGCGATGTCGTGGTGAAAGCGCGGGAGGATGGCGGCCGCGTCGCATCGTGTGTCACCGCGCAGGCCCGGTTGGCGGAGCAGGGGTGTCCGTGCGCCCGACCGCTCACACCTGCGGTCAGCGTCGGTGCTCTGGCCGTACACGCCGAGGAGTACCGGCCCGGCGGTGAACTGCTGCCCGGCGACTCACCGGACGTCGCCGTGCGTTACGCGGCGGTGTTCGCCCGGCTGATGGCCGCACTGGACGATGTGACCGTCGCGCCGCCGCTGCCGAATCCGCGCTGGGTGCGTTGGGACCACACGGATTCAGGAGTGTGGCCGAGGATCAATGAGCTGGACGACCGAGACCAAGGCGCCGTGCCCGCGTGCGTCGTCGACACGGCCGACCGGGTGCGCAAGCGGCTGCTGGCCGCCGACCTGCCGTGCGTGCTGGGCCACGCCGACTTCGGTTCACCGCGGAGGAGCAGGAGATCGCGTGGGCGGCCAGCCTGTGGCCGGCGGCGCACAACGCCCGCTGGGAGGCGGTGCACGGCAATACCCCGGTGTGCTGTGACGCCATCCGCGCACAGGCAGCCGAACGCCTCCGCCGAGCCAACGCCTAGCCCCAGCGTCCAATCGATGTTGGGCAGCTTCTGGCTATAGCTACAGCAAGTGAGCCCAAATGCCGGTTATCGAGCCGCTTGACGCTGGTCCGGGTTGGTGTAGGCCGTGCTGGGTGCTCGGTCGCCGAGCGTCTGGCGCGGCCGGATCGTGCTGTACAGAATCCTTGCGCTGGTCCCTCTGCAAACTCGGCTATTCGTCCCGGGCGCAGATCGCCGCCTGGACCTCGCGTTCACATCGAGCGCAATAGCACTCGACCTGGGCACGCGACGGCAGTCGCAGCGGTCTCTACGTGGCGGCGCTCGGCAGAAATGGGTATGTCTATCGGTAGTTCTACGGTCGCGGTCGGGCGTTGAGCGGGAGACGCTCGGTGAGGACAGCATGCATCGCTATCAGACCGAGGTCTTCCATGTCCGAGCACAAATACGACCCCACCGGGAACGCAACCGTCATGATGATTCGACGTTGTGGGCGCTGTGACAAGTTGTTCGCGCCGCTGACCGCCGAATGTTCGTCGTGTCGGTCCTGGGATCTCGAGTGGTCGCCTTCGTCCGGTCTCGGTTCGATCGTGTCATCGCGGCTCGTACACCGTCGTGTGAGCCATCCGCAGGCCCAGGTGGAGCCATTGACGATCGCCATCGTGGAACTCGACGAGGGTCCGTGGGTGTACGCGACGATCGAAGGTGATGTCGCACCCGTTTCGGATCCGCCGGTCCGGGTCCGATTCGAGCCGCGTCCACGGGTGGATCGCTTTCCGGTGTTCGCTGTCTGCCCCGCGGCGCCCGATTCGGATGGTGGCGATCGTTCCACGACCCGGCGCGCAAGCGCTTCGAACGCGCATCGTCGCGCAGTCGAGCGTCGCTGCGACGCGCAGTGGGTGCGGACATCGCTTCGCCAGTGTGAACGGATGGCGGGCGCGCAGGCCCTCGACACGACCGCGCAGTCCCTGATCAGCTTCGCGATCCGATGGGCGCCGTTCGGCGGCGCAACGGCCGCCGAACTGCTCGTGACCTTTGGTGTGACCCGTCAGCGGTTTCTGCACATGGCGGACGAGGCGCTGCACCCACGACCGACCGACAGCGTCGAGGTGCGCGGGCTGAAGCATGATTTGCGGGATGCCCTGGCACAGGCATGGCAGATGAGCCCTACCGCGGTCCCCACGCGTTGCGCCTGATCGAGTAGGCCACCCGAGCAACGGCTATTCGACGGTCATCTCCCCCATTTCGGACCAGCCGGTGGCGTCGATGGTCTGGCTGATGATCTGGGGAGTCGACGCGAGCGCCTGCGGCAATTCCTTCATCGCGGTCTCGAAGTGGGGACTGCCGACATGGGCCGCGCCCGCGGCCTGGTCTCGAAAGGCTTCTACGAGAACGAATTCGGTGAGGTCGTCGACACTGCGCGACCAGTCGAACCAGAGGTTGCCCTCCTCGGCACGGGTCGCCGCGGTGAACGGTGCGACGAGGTCGAGCCAGCGGTCGGTCCATTCGGGCTTGGTCTTGAATTTCACGACGATGAAGATCATTGCCTGCCTCCTGAGGTAGGTCGGGCTACGCGACACGGCCCGACTCCCGCTGTTGTCGGGCGCTGATCGTTGCCAATATCCCATTGTCGGACAGTCAGTAGGTGCCGGAGGGCCGAACGCGAGGCCCTCGCCCCGAGCACCGAAACCGGAGCGGATCGAGCCTGGGTCCACGATGATCTCTGCCACGATCGAGCAGCAGTGCCACGATGGATGCGGCGCCATGTAGAGCCGACCGGGTGACTTTCAGCGGGTCGATCACGCAAGCATCGAATATGTCGTGTGGGAAAGAAGCAAGGTCTCCACGCCCCGGTAGCTGCTCAGACCAGGGCAGCGCGACCGCGTGCGTAGGCGACGACGTCCTCTGCATAAGCCGACTCGCCCCGCCCCGCAAGGCACGTCCGGAGCTGGATCAACGCATCGTCGAGTTGCGGTCCTGGTCCGCGGTCGGCGAGCAGGACGACGATCGCTTCCCAGGTCGCGGTCTGCCGGTCCGGGGCAGCCAGCAGTTCGTCGAGATAGCGGTCCGGCTCCAGCAGCCGCAGCGCCCGACGCGCATAGGCGTGCACGCGTCGGGGCAACTCGGCGCGGATGGCATCGACGTCTGCCTGCAACACCCGACCCGGTTGTGTCGGGTCGAGGTGCAGCGACCACAGCTCGGTCAGCTCCTCGGGCATGCCGTGGTCGTTGATCAGCCCGGGGCCGGTCGCCTGCTCGAGCGGCATGACCGAGAGCCCCAGCTGCGCATTGCGCCAGTTACGGAATTCCCACCAGGCGGTGGGTGTCGCACTCAGGCTCAGTCCGAATCTGAGTACCTGCTGCCCATCGGTCCAGGTACGCAGAGTCCGGGTGCGGCCGACCGATGCCACACCACCCGCCACGACTCGCACCCACGTAGCCTCTGAGCCGTGAAAGCCGTACGGCTGCAGCAGCTTTCCCGCATCGCGCGTCAGTCGGCGCACCGCCGAATCCGGTCCGACCATGTCAGCAGACTAGCGGCACCCACCGACACAACTGGATCAGCGTGCATCCCACCGGGGATTTTCGGCGTGCCGCAGCCGTCGATCTCGGCCGCGCGAGCTACCGCGCGTCGGTCGCCGTCAGCACGCGAGCGTCGGCGGCGCGGTCCAGCTGTGCGCCGACCTGCGGGTAGGTCGGATACTCGATGCCCGAGATGTACTGCACCGTCCGCACCACCTGGCACGAATAGCCGAATTCGTTGTCGTACCAGACATACAGAATCGCGGTGTCGCCCTCGACGATCGTGGCATTGGCATCGATGATCGAGGCTGCGCGCGATCCGATGAAATCGCTGGAAACCACGTCGGTGGCGGCGGTGTAATCGAGGTTTCGGCTCAACGGCCCGGCGAGCGAAACCTGACGCAGGTACGCGAGCACATCGGCCTTCGTCGTCTCCCGCTCGAGCTGCAGATTCAGAATCGCCACCGATACGTCGGGGGTGGGGACCCGAATCGAGTTGCCGGTGATCTTGGCCTTGAAGTCCGGCATCGCCTTCGCGACCGCGGACGCGGCACCGGTTTCGGTGAGCACGAGATTGAACGGCGCGGACCGGCCGCGACGGTCCGCCTTGTGATAGTTGTCCAGCAGGTTCTGGTCGTTGGTGAACGAGTGCACCGTTTCCACGTGACCGCGGATGATGCCGTATTCGTCGTCCATGGCCTTGAGCGGTGGCACGATCGCGTTGGTCGTGCACGAGGCGCACGAGAAGATCTGCTGCGACAGGTCCAGGCTGCGGTGGTTGACGCCGTGCACGATATTCGGAACGTCGCCCTTACCGGGGGCGGTGAGCACGACCTTCGCAATGCCGGGACGCAGATGCTGCGACAGGCCGTCACGATCACGCCACTTACCGGTGTTGTCGATCAGGATCGCATCTTCGATCCCGTACTCGGTGTAGTCGATCGCCGTCGGATCATTGCTGTAGATGAACTTGATCACGTTCCCGTTCGCGGTGATCGTGTCATTGTCGGTATCGACCTTGATCGTGCCGTTGAAATGGCCGTGCACCGAATCCCTGCGCAGCAGCGACGCACGCTTGGTCAGATCGTCCTCGCCGCCTTTGCGCACCACAACGGCACGCAGGTTCAGCCCATTGCCGGATCCGGCCTTCTCGATGAGCAGGCGAGTGACCAGACGACCGATGCGGCCGAAGCCATAGAGGACAACATCCCGCGGGCCCCGTGACCGAGCCTTGTTGCCATCGGTCACCTCGGCCAGGACGGCTGCGGTGAACTCGCTGATCGACAGTCCGCGACCGTCGGCGCGATAGGCCATCACCAACTGACCGAGATCGATCTTGCAGGGCCCCAGATCCAGCCCCCCGAGCACCTGCAGAAAGGGCAGGGTCTCGTCCACCGACAGCTCTTCGCCCTCGATCTGCCGCGCGAAGCGGTGCGTCCGCAGGATGCTGATCACCGACTTGTTCACCAGCGGCCGACTGTGCAGCAGGATCGTCACGCCCTTCGCCCGATACAACCTGCCGATAATGGGAATCATCGCCTCCGCGGCGGCTTCCTGAGCGTTCCAGCGGTCAAGTTGTTCGGTAGTCAACACAGGTCCTCGGATTTCCTCGATCTATTCGCCGCGTCCATGCTAATGAGGGCCGCGATATCACCGAGGCCGGATCCCCACCGGTGAGATTCGGCTCCTGCCCACAGCAATCCGAGCAGTACGACAGCTACGGGACGCCGCGGCTCAGAACTGCAGTCGCGGCTACCGCGAGTACCACCGCGACAGCGGTGATTCGATCGCTGTCCCGAGTCGACGCCGATCATCAGGCACTATGGACGGTCGACACAGGTGACGAGGAGATCCGAATGACATACATTCCCGAGCCCACCAGGTACGACGGCGCAATGCGCTACCGCCGCTCAGGCAGGTCCGGCCTGGATCTGCCCCTGCTCTCCCTCGGCTTCTGGCACAACTTCGGCGACGATCGTCCCTACCTCCGCCAGCGTGAGATCGCCCTGCACGCCTTCGACCTCGGCATCACCCATTTCGACCTGGCCAACAACTACGGCCCTCCGTATGGGTCGGCCGAGATCAACGCCGGACGAATCCTGAGCGAGGATCTCGCGCGGTATCGCGACGAACTCGTCATCTCCACCAAAGCGGGATGGGACATGTGGCCCGGGCCATACGGGCAGGGTGGCGGGTCGCGCAAATACCTGCTCGCCTCCCTCGATCAGTCACTGACCCGACTCGGGCTCGACTACGTCGATATCTTCTACTCGCACCGATTCGACCCGACGACCCCGCTCGAGGAAACCGCGGCGGCACTGAATACCGCTGTCCGCCAAGGGAAAGCGCTATACGTGGGAATTTCGTCGTACGACGCGAAGGATTCCGCCGCGATGGCAACGATCTTGCGTGAGCTCGGCACACCGCTACTGATCCACCAGCCGTCCTACTCCATGCTCAACCGCTGGATCGAGACCGAAGGGCTGCTCGACGCCGCCGCGGCAGCAGGGTTCGGCGTCATCGGGTTCACCGCACTCGCACAGGGCCTGCTCACCTCGAAGTACCTCGATGGCGTTCCCGCGAAATCGCGTGCCACACAGGGCAAGTCGTTCCAGACCGAATTGCTCACCCCCGATATGATCGCGCGGCTGCGCAAGTTGAACGCGATCGCGGATCAGCGCGGACAAACGCTGGCGCAACTGGCCCTGTCCTGGGCGCTGCGCGACGACCGCATGACCTCGCTGGTGATCGGCGCGTCCACCACCGACCAACTCGATCAGAATGTCGCAGCGCTGGACAATCTCGATTTCGACGCCGCCGAACTCGCCGACATCGATACCCTCCTCGATAACGACGGCGAAGTCGATCTCTGGCGGTCTGCGCGCCAAGGCATCCTCTGAACAGGTTTGCAATACGGCACTTTTCGCGTCGCCGAACCCAGAGTGGACGGCCGGAGTCGAGCCTATGAGCGAGCGGCGGCGCTCGACGGCGCATCCGGCCGGTTCGCTGGCAGGATATGAGGGTTGAGTATGAGCGCGGGATCCACGCCGTGCCGAATCGCTTTCATCAGGTCGATATCAACCGCGGATCTGCCGAGATGGATCCATGGGGCCTTCGAACGGCCGACTCCGTGCTCCGCGCTGATACTTCCGTTGTGGGCCACGACCAGCTCGAATACGAACTCGGTAATCCGCTGGGCGGCTGCGGGATCCACATCCAGCAGATTCACATGCACGTTGCCGTCGGCGAGATGGCCGAACACGATCAGCCGGACCGACGGAAATACCGAGCCGATCTCACGACGGAGAACATCTATGAAGGACTCCAACTCCGCGACCGGCATCGCAACATCCAGTTTGACCGGAGGCGTCGCGGAGGCGGCGTTGACGGATTCGGTATGGCTTTCCCGGAATTCCCAGAGCCGCTGGCCGTGCCCGAGCGTCGCATCCACAACGAGATCGCCTGCCTGCTCGAGTGTTTCGAGCAGCACCGCGGCGACATCCGGCGATCCGGATGCTTCGATGAGCAGATAGTACGGCGCGCTGTCGCCGAGGGGGTGGCGGAGTTTTCGGTGCTGTAGGACCAGCGTCATCCCGTCGTCGGTCATGAGCTCCGCCGCTTCGATGGTGAGCCCGGCCCGTCGGAACGCATCCGTCAAAGCCAGTGCCGATTCGACGGTTTCGACCCCGGCCAGCACCACCTCGGTGTGTGTCGGCGGCACATGCAGCTTCATCAGGACCTTGGTAATGATCGCCAGCGTGCCCTCCGATCCCGCGAGCAGCCCCGGCAGGTGGTAGCCCACATTGTCCTTGGTGAAGTTCTTCCACCGGGTGAGCACACTGCCGTCCGACATCACGGCCTCGATGCCGAGCAACTGGGCTCGGGTGTCGCCGTACTTGATCACGCGGACGCCGCCCGCATTCGTTGCCACGATTCCGCCCAGCGTGGCCGAGTCGCGGGAGGCGAGGTCGACACCGAAAGTCAGGCCCACCCGCTGTGCGGCGGTATGTGCCTCGGCGACGGTGGCGCCCGCCCCGGCCGCGAGGGTGCGGGCGATCGGATCGACTGCCTCGATCGAGTCGAGACGTTCCGAGCTCAAGACGATCTCGCCGTGCATCGGGATAGAACCACCCACCAGTCCGGTATTACCGCCCTGGGCGACAACCCCTATTTCGAACTCGCGGCACAGTCGCATGATCCGGACTACTTCTTCGGTGCTGCCGGGACGCACCACCGCTGTGGTGCCACCGTGCCAACGGCCGGTCCAGTCGATGACATAGCGAGCGGTCATATCGGGATGGGTGAAGACGTGAGCCTTTCCGACGATAGCGGACAATTCGACTACAAAACGTGCTCGCGCCCCGGGGCTCATCCGTCGGATCCTGTCAGCCGTGACGAGCGCAGCGCTACCGGGAATCATGGCGTACCTCACGTTCTTTCATGATGGCGAGTACTCGGCCGCGGGTCAGGAACCATCCGCCGACCAAGGCTGGAATCATGATCACCCCCGCTGCGATCACCGCGCCGCGTTGCACGCTGTCGTCGCTGGATGCCATCAAAGCGACCACCCCGGCGAGGAATACCAGCGTCGCGATACTCGTGTACGGCGCACCGATCAACCGGAACGACGGACGCTCGGCCAGGCCCTTGCGCCACCAATGCCACAGTTTCAACTGGCACAGGATGATCGCCGCCCAGGCGGTGATGGTGCCGAGCGCGGACATATTGAGCACGATCTCGTAGGCATGCTCGGGTACCACCGCGTTCAATCCGACGCCGATCAGCGCGATGGCACCGGTGGCGAGAATGCCGACATAGGGCACACCACCACTCGACATCCGCGCGGCCGCCTGGGGCGCACTGCCGTTCATCGACATCGAGCGCAGGATCCGACCGGTCGAATACAGGCCCGCGTTCAGGCTGGAGAAAGCCGCCGTCAACACCACCAGGTTCATGACCGAGTCAGCGCCCCCCACACCGAGTTTCGAGAAGAAGGTGACGAACGGGCTCTCACCGGACTTGAAAGCGGTGTAGGGCAGCAGCAGGCCGAGCAGCACCAGCGAGCCGACGTAGAACAGCGCGATGCGGGCGATGACCGAATTGATGGCCCGCGGCATGATCTTTTCCGGACTCTCCGCCTCACCCGCCGCCGTACCGACCAATTCCACTGCGGAGTAAGCGAATACGACGCCCGTGGTGACGGTGACCAGTGGCAGCAGCCCGGTCGGGAACAGGCCACCGTGGTCGGTGAGCACGCCGAACCCCGTGGACTGCCCTTGGATGGTGAATCTGCCGGTGAGGAAGACAGTTCCGATGATCAGGAAGGCGACCAACGCGACCACCTTGATCAATGCCGCCCAGAACTCGAGTTCACCGAACCAGCGCACCGATACCAGGTTGATCGCGACAACGACCGCCAAGGCGATGAACGCGATGAACCACTGGGGAACTACGTGAAACGTTCCCCAGTAGTGGACATAGGTCGCGATCGCGGTGATATCCACGATCCCGCTCATGCACCAGTGGAAGAAGTACATCCACCCGACCGCGAAAGCCAGCTTCTCGCCATAGAACTCACGCGCATAGGAAACAAACGATCCGGAGGAC